>NZ_CP092117.1:2212500-2352698 GCF_050234405.1 Streptococcus sanguinis
TGCGTCCCTCCATCACTTCATACTCTAGTACAGGAATCTCAACCTGTTGGCCATCGGATACACCTTTCGGTCTCTCCTTAGGTCCCGACTAACCCAGGGCGGACGAGCCTTCCCCTGGAAACCTTAGTCTTACGGTGGACAGGATTCTCACCTGTCTTGCGCTACTCATACCGGCATTCTCACTTCTATGCGTTCCAGCGCTCCTCACGGTACACCTTCTCCACACATAGAACGCTCTCCTACCATACCTATAAAAGGTATCCACAGCTTCGGTAAATTGTTTTAGCCCCGGTACATTTTCGGCGCAGGGTCACTCGACTAGTGAGCTATTACGCACTCTTTGAATGAATAGCTGCTTCTAAGCTAACATCCTAGTTGTCTGTGCAACCCCACATCCTTTTCCACTTAACAATTATTTTGGGACCTTAGCTGGTGGTCTGGGCTGTTTCCCTTTCGACTACGGATCTTAGCACTCGCAGTCTGACTGCCGACCATAATTCATTGGCATTCGGAGTTTATCTGAGATTGGTAATCCGGGATGGACCCCTCACCCAAACAGTGCTCTACCTCCAAGAATCTTCATGTCGACGCTAGCCCTAAAGCTATTTCGGAGAGAACCAGCTATCTCCAAGTTCGTTTGGAATTTCTCCGCTACCCACAAGTCATCCAAGCACTTTTCAACGTGCCCTGGTTCGGTCCTCCAGTGCGTTTTACCGCACCTTCAACCTGCTCATGGGTAGGTCACATGGTTTCGGGTCTACATCATGATACTAAAACGCCCTATTCAGACTCGGTTTCCCTACGGCTCCGTCTCTTCAACTTAACCTCGCATCATAACGTAACTCGCCGGTTCATTCTACAAAAGGCACGCTCTCACCCATGAACGGGCTCGAACTTGTTGTAGGCACACGGTTTCAGGTTCTATTTCACTCCCCTCCCGGGGTGCTTTTCACCTTTCCCTCACGGTACTGGTTCACTATCGGTCACTAGGGAGTATTTAGGGTTGGGAGATGGTCCTCCCAGATTCCGACGGGATTTCACGTGTCCCGCCGTACTCAGGATACTGCTAGGTACAGAATCTATTTAAAATACGAGGCTCTTACTCTCTTTGGCAGACTTTCCCAAGTCATTCTTCTATAAATTCTGAGTCCACATTGCAGTCCTACAACCCCGAAGAGTAAACTCTTCGGTTTGCCCTCCTGCCTCTTCGCTCGCCGCTACTAAGGCAATCGCTTTTGCTTTCTCTTCCTGCAGCTACTTAGATGTTTCAGTTCACTGCGTCTTCCTCCTCATTCCCTTAACAGAAATGGGTAACAGGCATCAACCTGTTGGGTTCCCCCATTCGGACATCCCCGGATCAAGTGCTTACTTACAGCTCCCCGAGGCATTTCGTCGTTTGTCACGTCCTTCATCGGCTCCTAGTGCCAAGGCATCCACCGTGCGCCCTTACTAACTTAACCTTATTTTTGACCTTTCAGTCTTAAACTCATTAATATTCACAGCGTTTTCGGTTTATTTTCTTGTTACTATTTGATATCGGTATTCAATTTTCAATGGACAAGTTCTTTATCTAGTCAAACTAGATAATGGAGCCTAGCGGGATCGAACCGCTGACCTCCTGCGTGCAAAGCAGGCGCTCTCCCAGCTGAGCTAAGGCCCCACATAGCCCTCTCAAAACTAAACAAGACTCAAGTGCATTCCGTGTGTCCTTACGGACTCCTTAGAAAGGAGGTGATCCAGCCGCACCTTCCGATACGGCTACCTTGTTACGACTTCACCCCAATCATCTATCCCACCTTAGGCGGCTGGCTCCTTACGGTTACCTCACCGACTTCGGGTGTTACAAACTCTCGTGGTGTGACGGGCGGTGTGTACAAGGCCCGGGAACGTATTCACCGCGGCGTGCTGATCCGCGATTACTAGCGATTCCGACTTCATGTAGGCGAGTTGCAGCCTACAATCCGAACTGAGACTGGCTTTCAGAGATTAGCTTGCCGTCACCGGCTTGCGACTCGTTGTACCAGCCATTGTAGCACGTGTGTAGCCCAGGTCATAAGGGGCATGATGATTTGACGTCATCCCCACCTTCCTCCGGTTTATTACCGGCAGTCTCGCTAGAGTGCCCAACTCAATGATGGCAACTAACAATAGGGGTTGCGCTCGTTGCGGGACTTAACCCAACATCTCACGACACGAGCTGACGACAACCATGCACCACCTGTCACCTCTGTCCCGAAGGAAAACTCTATCTCTAGAGCGGTCAGAGGGATGTCAAGACCTGGTAAGGTTCTTCGCGTTGCTTCGAATTAAACCACATGCTCCACCGCTTGTGCGGGCCCCCGTCAATTCCTTTGAGTTTCAACCTTGCGGTCGTACTCCCCAGGCGGAGTGCTTAATGCGTTAGCTGCGGCACTAAGCCCCGGAAAGGGCCTAACACCTAGCACTCATCGTTTACGGCGTGGACTACCAGGGTATCTAATCCTGTTTGCTCCCCACGCTTTCGAGCCTCAGCGTCAGTTACAGACCAGAGAGCCGCTTTCGCCACCGGTGTTCCTCCATATATCTACGCATTTCACCGCTACACATGGAATTCCACTCTCCCCTTCTGCACTCAAGTTAAACAGTTTCCAAAGCATACTATGGTTAAGCCACAGCCTTTAACTTCAGACTTATCTAACCGCCTGCGCTCGCTTTACGCCCAATAAATCCGGACAACGCTCGGGACCTACGTATTACCGCGGCTGCTGGCACGTAGTTAGCCGTCCCTTTCTGGTAAGATACCGTCACAGTGTGAACTTTCCACTCTCACACCCGTTCTTCTCTTACAACAGAGCTTTACGATCCGAAAACCTTCTTCACTCACGCGGCGTTGCTCGGTCAGGGTTCCCCCCATTGCCGAAGATTCCCTACTGCTGCCTCCCGTAGGAGTCTGGGCCGTGTCTCAGTCCCAGTGTGGCCGATCACCCTCTCAGGTCGGCTATGTATCGTCGCCTTGGTGAGCCGTTACCTCACCAACTAGCTAATACAACGCAGGTCCATCTGGTAGTGATGCAATTGCATCTTTCAATTAATTATCATGCGATAATTAATATCATGCGGTATTAGCTATCGTTTCCAATAGTTATCCCCCGCTACCAGGCAGGTTACCTACGCGTTACTCACCCGTTCGCAACTCATCCAAGAAGAGCAAGCTCCTCTCTTCAGCGTTCTACTTGCATGTATTAGGCACGCCGCCAGCGTTCGTCCTGAGCCAGGATCAAACTCTCATTAAAAAGTTTGAGTTCGCACTCATTACTGTCCACTGACAGATTTATTTTCTCGTTTTTTTGACAGGTTACATATCTCTATGTCACCCTGCACTTGGTTCGTCTTGTTCAGTTTTCAAAGGGCTTTGTCTTTCGCGACAACTATATTAGTATATCACCTATACCCTAACCCTGTCAATACCTTTTTTGAAAAAAATTAAAAGTTTTCTAGAATTTTTTATTCATCAGAGGCTAACCTCTATTAAAGAGAGGGAAGATAAGCTTCCTCACCTAGTTGACGTGCTATTAAACCAGCTCTCCCCAGCTGAAGCAAAGTTTTTGTGAATTCATAAATATGCTCTCTTTCACTTGAAGACAACTCTTTTTTGGAAAACTTTCTTCTTAAAGCTTTGTAATCCCGACCTTCCTCCTGAAAGAAGGGAGCGTTTTGTAAATAGGCTTTCACATTTTCCAAGTTTTCTAAAATACCAAGATGAAAAGCGGCAGAAGCAAAAGTTTTATCAAAAGGCTGGGTGCAGACGCTCCGAAACTCTACTGTCCCCCGTGTCGTCAAATCTTGATACTGGTAACTTCTGTGATTCTTGAAGTCCGCTTCCCTTGGAGTCAAGTTTACTTTTTCACCTGAAAGGCTATAAGCCTCAATAGTTTTCTGACTCATGTATTCATTAGCAGCAATCGGATAGAAATAGTAGGATTTACCTTCCCGTTCAGCAGTGAAAACCGCTGATTTACTAAGATAAGTAAAAAAATCATCTTCAGTTTGAAAATCTTTCGAATTCACACCCGCATTTTCCTGTAAAATGCCATGCATTGATTGCTCCCAGAAAATATCCCGAGCTATTTTTGTATCCCAAGAAGAATCAGAAAACTCTGAATTGGCAAAGAGGTATGCCTTGGCAGCTTCAATTTGATTGAAGACATTGATAACAGTTAAATAATTTTCTCTTGAAACATCTAACTGCACCTGACTCCCACAAATAAAAGCACCATATTCTGGATAATTGTGCAGACCATCCATGTTCTTTCCCATAGCTAAATACTGCATCAGCATTTCATATCTTGGATACTTAACTGGACTATTATCATTTTCTGCCCAGAAAGGATGAATTCCTTTACCTTGAATTTCATGGTTTTCTTTGCGTAGAATTGCCTGAATAATGCTCAGATAGTTCTTAAAACGCTCTTCAACTTCTTGAATTCTGCTAGCCTTGGCAAAAGCAAATTCCAAAGTATTGTAAGAGACCTCAAAAAGAATCCTGTCTTCATTTTTAGTAGATTTCAGTTGGATAGGATTCCCGTCTCTGTCAAATCGTTCCGACTCAAAATCATACTCTTCCAACAGACGTTTCAAGAGATTTTTTGCAACATTTGTATCAGTCGCTCCGCCCTGGCTATTGACAATAGGAAATTCTAACTCAATGCCAATGTAGACAGTTGGATTTTCTTTGATATTCTTTAAATAGCGTTCTTTTAAAATTTGGATTGAATCAGTCATTTCCATTTCCTATAAATTTTTGATAGTGTTAAAGTATTATAACAAAATTTCAGGTATTTTCCTAGCCTCATGCAAAAACGCCTGCTTACGAAATTGTTTTTGCCTTAAAAGCAATTTCGTAAACAAGCGTCTACCTATTATCAACTATATGATGAGTGTTCCCGCTAGGAAAGAATCCTAGCGGTAGACCAGAGCTAGACTAAGAATAGAGATTCTATTCCATCATCATAACACTCAACAAAGATTGATGATCTTAAACTAATTCGATGATTGCCATTGGCGCAGCATCTCCACGGCGCGGTTCAGTTTTCAGGATACGAGTATATCCACCGTTGCGCTCTGCATAGCGTGGTGCAATCTCAGAGAACAATTTTTGAAGAGCAGTAGTTGTAGTATACTTTTCTGTTGCTTCATCATAGTTTTCTGATGCGATTTCATTACGTACAAAAGCTGCAGCTTGACGACGAGCGTGCAAGTCTCCACGTTTGCCCAATGTAATCATTTTTTCTACTGTTTTACGGATTTCTTTAGCACGAGCTTCAGTTGTCACGATTGATTCGTTGATCAGCAAATCAGTAGTCAAATCGCGAAGCATCGCTTTACGTTGCGAGCTAGTGCGTCCTAGTTTACGGTAAGCCATGTATTCCTCCTTTATTTATCGTTTTTTAACCCCAGACCGAGATCAGCAAGTTTAACTTTTACTTCTTCCAGACTCTTGCGTCCCAAGTTACGAACTTTCATCATTTCAGGCTCAGATTTTTCTGTCAAATCAAATACAGTATTGATACCTGCACGTTTCAAACAGTTGTATGAGCGAACTGACAAATCTAATTCTTCGATGGTCCGTTCCAAAATGCGGTCATCAGAAGTCTTTTCTGCTTCCTTCATAACGTCTGCAGCGATAGCTACTTCTGTCAGATTAGTGAAGAGATTCAAATGTTCCGTAAGGATGCGGGCTGAAAGTCCCAAAGCATCTTCTGGAATAATTGTTCCATTCGTTAAAATTTCAAGGGTTAGTTTGTCAAAACCATCGTTGCTACCAACACGAGCTGGCTCAACCTGGTAATTAACTTTTGTCACAGGCGTATAGATAGAATCCACCGCAAGTGTTCCCACTGGTGCATCATCTTTCTTATTTTCATCAGCAGGCACATAACCACGGCCGCTGTTAACAGTCATCGTTGCCTTAAAGCTTGCGCCTTCTCCGATTGTAAAGAGATAATGATCAGGGTTTATAATTTCAATATCACTGTCTGTCAAAATGTCTCCGGCAGTTACTTCTGCTGGTCCTTCAACATCCAGTTCAATAATCTTTTCGTCTTGGACGTAAGATTTTACAGCAATCCCTTTGACGTTCAGAATAATTTGCATCACGTCTTCGCGGACACCGGAAATTGTATCAAACTCGTGCAAAACACCTTCAATATTAATTGAAGTAACAGCAGCACCTGGAAGTGAAGCCAAAAGCACACGGCGAAGAGAATTTCCCAGTGTTGTACCATAACCACGCTCAAGCGGCTCTACTACAAACTTGCCATAATCTTTATTTTCATCAATTTTTGTTATATTTGGTTTTTCAAACTCAATCATTTGCTATACTCCCTCTTAAACGAAAAGCAGTGTAACGGTTGGTGATTATACACGGCGACGTTTTGGAGGACGAGCACCATTGTGTGGTACAGGAGTCACATCACGAATAGCTGTTACTTCAAGACCAGCGGCAGCAAGAGCACGAATAGCAGACTCACGACCAGAACCTGGACCTTTTACAGTAACTTCAACTGATTTCAGACCGTGTTCCTGTGCAGATTTAGCAGCTGCTTCAGATGCCATTTGGGCAGCAAATGGTGTAGATTTACGAGAACCTTTAAATCCAAGAGCTCCAGCAGATGACCAAGCAATCGCGTTACCATGCACATCAGTAATCATAACAATAGTGTTATTAAATGTAGCGTGAATATGAGCAATACCGGATTCGATATTTTTCTTCACACGACGTTTACGTGTTGGTTTAGCCAAGACTTTTTACCTCCTTATATTATTTTTTCTTACCTGCAATCGCAACAGCTTTACCTTTACGAGTGCGGGCGTTATTTTTAGTGTTTTGTCCACGGACAGGAAGTCCACGACGGTGACGGATTCCACGGTATGAACCGATTTCCATCAAACGCTTGATGTTCAAGTTTACTTCACGACGAAGGTCACCTTCAACTTTAATCGCATCTACTTCACGACGGATAGCGTCTTCTTGTTCGATTGTAAGATCTTTTACACGGATGTCTTCTGAAACTCCAGCAGCTGCCAAGATTTTCTTAGAAGTTGGAAGTCCGATACCGTACACATAAGTCAGTGAAACGACTACACGTTTGTCATTTGGAATGTCAACTCCAGCAATACGAGCCATTTTTTCTCCTTTCTATCTTATCCTTGACGTTGTTTGTGTTTTGGATTTGCTGGGCAAATTACCATAACACGACCATTACGACGAATAACTTTGCAGTATTCGCAAATTGGTTTGACCGATGGTCTTACTTTCATTTTTTCCCTCCAAGTTTTTCGATTATTTAAAGCGGTATGTGATCCGTCCACGTGTCAAATCATAAGGACTCATTTCTACAGTCACACGGTCTCCCGCTAAAATACGAATATAGTTTTTACGAATTTTACCAGAAACTGTTGCTAAAATCTGATGTCCATTTTCAAGTTCAACCGTAAACATTGCATTAGGCATTGTATCAACTACCTTGCCTTCAACCTCAATCACATCGTCTTTTGCCACGCAAAAGTACCTCCATAAATTTCGATTTGATCCCTCTGAGCACAGAGGTAACAATTATAAGTCAGACTAATTCATTGTATCACTACTTGTCAAATATTGCAAGCAGGAAAAACGCTTTTATTTCAAATTTGTCAAGACTTTTTCGATAGCTGAGAAGACATCATTAATATCTTGATTTCCTTGAATATCATGGACCAGACCTTTGCTGCGATAGTGATCAATAATCGGCTGACCTTGTGCGATATTAACATCCAAACGACGTTTAACCGTCTCAGGCTTATCATCTTCACGCTGGTAATAATCCTCTTCTTTGTAGTCTGCTGGCGGATTGAAGACCTTGTGGAAGGTTTCGCCTGTTTCACGATGGATAATCCGACCGCTCAAACGCTCCAGTAAACAATTAGGATCTACTTCGATATTGATAACGCCATCCAAAGCCAAATCAAGCTCTGTCAGAGTTTGGTCCAAGGCATGTGCTTGTTCAATCGTACGTGGGTAACCATCCAACAAGAAACCTGTTTCTTTGATGTCGTCCTGTGAAAGGCGTTCTTTAACGATTCCGTTTGTGACTTCATCTGGCACCAACTCGCCCTTGTCAATATAGGACTTGGCTAAAACGCCCATCTCTGTTTGGTTAGCAATCGCCGCACGGAACATATCTCCAGTTGAAATATGTGCAACATTGAAGCGCTCAACGATTTTAGCAGCTTGAGTTCCTTTACCAGCACCTGGTAAGCCCATAATCAAAAGATTCATGATTGGTCTCCTTTTTTGTTTTTAAAGCAATCTATTAAACCGATTAATAAACTCGTTTAAAAACAAAATAGAAGGGGGTGAGTCTACTCTGTCCCCTTTTATTTTGTTTATTTTCGGTTCAAGAAAGGTTATCTGAACAGGCTTCTCATTAGAAAAGCTATTCAAAAGTTCCCTTACTCTGAAGTATCCATAAAGCCGACATACTTTCTCTTCAGCAGGTAGCCTTCTAGCTGTTTCATTCCCTCAATACCAGTTGAGATGATGATTAAGAGACTGGTTCCTCCAAGAGCAACGGCATCTGTCAATCCAAATACATCTTTAGCCAAGATAGGCAGGATAGAAATGAAACCTAAGAAGAGAGATCCAACTGTTGCCAAACGACGCAGCAGCTTAGACATGTAGTCTTCTGTTCCTTTACCAGGACGAACACCTGGAATGTAGGCTCCGCTCTTTTGCAGATTTTCTGCTGTCTTCTCTGGATTAATCTGTACAAAAGTATAGAAGAATGTAAAGAGGACAATCAGGAAGGCGTACATGAACATACCACTAATGGTCGTTGTTGCCAAAAGTGACTGAGCTGTCTTAACCCAATCTGCGTCATAGCCCAAGGCACTGACAACTTGGAAAATCGCTGCCGGTGCAGCTGTAATCGAGCTGGCAAAGATTACTGGAATAACCCCAGCTGGATTGACTTTCAGTGGTAGATAGGAGCTAGAAGGTGCACCCTTCGCTACTTTCGTATACTGAACTGGAATTTTATATTCAGCCTGCTGTACAAAGGTTGTAAAGTAAATGATAAGCAGGACTGCTACAATCAGAATTCCTACAAAAATGAAAGATGAAGTCAAACGATCACTAGGAATATTGACAAAGTAATCTTCATAAATACCTTTAATCATATCAGGGATAGCTGAAACGATACCAGCAAAGATGATCATGGAAACGCCATTTCCGTAACCCTTGTCTGTAATCTGCTCACCCAGCCAAGTTACAATCATTGAACCAGTTGCTAGAAGAACGCAAATCAAAGCGTAGGTCTGAACATTAGGATTGGCAACCAGATTAGCTCTTGAGAGAGTATCAAAACCAGCGGTAATCCCAATTGCCTGCACAAAGGCCAAAACTAGGGCGATATAACGAGTCGCTTGATTCAGCTTCCTCCGTCCCACTTCCCCTTGCTTGCCCCACTCTACAAACTTCGGAAGCAAGTCCATTTGCAGCAGCTGAACAACGATCGAAGCTGTGATATAAGGACTGACCCCAAGTGCAAAGACAGAGAAGTTGCGCATGGCGTTACCAGAGACCAAGCTCAGCATATTCAAGAATGGCAAATCATTCAAATTGCTTAAGGCTTTGGCATTAATCCCTGGAACCGTTATGGTTGTACCGATACGGAAAACTAAGATGATAAAAATCGTGAACAGAATCTTAGACCGTACCTGTTTGATTTTAAATGCGTCTTTTAATAGTTTGAAAAACATAGGTCACCTCGCTTAGATGACTTCCACTGAACCACCTTTAGCAGTGATAGCTTCTTCAGCTGATTTAGAGAATTTAGCTGCCTTAACAGTCAATTTCTTTGTCAATTCTCCGTTACCAAGAATCTTGATACCTGATTTTTCAGCTTTTACAATACCTGCTTCGATGAGAACAACTGGTGTTACTTCAGCGCCATCTTCAAAGGCGTTCAGTTGGTCAAGGTTAACAATCGCATATTCTTTGCGGTTGATGTTTAGGAAGCCGCGTTTTGGAAGACGACGGAACAATGGAGTTTGTCCACCTTCAAAACCAAGGCGAACGCCGCCACCGCTACGAGCTTTTTGACCTTTTTGACCACGGCCAGATGTTTTACCGTTACCAGATGAAGTACCACGACCAACACGGTTGCGGACTTTACGAGAACCTGCAGCAGGTTGTAATTCATGAAGTTTCATTATATTATTTCTCCTCTTTTGTAAAATGCTAGCGCTCATATAGGAGAAAAGGTGTCTCCTATATAAACTCGCCTATACATATATTTAGTTTTAGGGGCTGAGAAAATCCCATCCCCTAACGTATTTTAATTTAAAGTTGTTAAATCAGCAAAGCTTATTTAACTTCTTCAACAGTTACCAAGTGTGATACTGCAGTAATCATACCGCGTACTGCTGGATTATCTTCTTTGATAACTGAGCTGTTCAATTTGCCAAGTCCAAGTGCTACAACAGTTTTACGTTGTGACGGGATGCGTCCGATTGGAGACTTAGTCAAAGTAATTTTAATTTGAGCCATGTTATCCCCTTTCTTATGCCAAGTCAGAAACTGAAATACCACGAAGGGCAGCAACTTCTTCAGCGCGTTTTAATTGTTTCAAACCTTCAACAGTTGCGCGAACGATGTTGATTGGAGTGTTAGAGCCAAGAGATTTAGATGTAACATCTGCTACACCTGCCAATTCGATGACGGCACGAACCGCACCACCAGCAGCAACTCCAGAACCCTCAACAGCTGGCTTAAGCAATACTTTAGCTCCGCCAAATTCTGAAAGAACTTCGTGAGGAATTGTTGTGCCAACCATTGGTACTTCAATCAAATTCTTCTTCGCATCTTCAACTGCTTTGCGGATTGCTTCTGGTACTTCTTGGGCTTTACCAGTACCGAAACCAACACGACCATTGCGATCACCAACAACTACAAGAGCTGCAAAGCGAAGACGACGTCCACCTTTAACAACTTTTGTAACACGGTTGATGGCAACTAAACGTTCTTCAAGTTCAACTGCGTTGTCTTTAAATGCCATTTTCTAGTGTCCTCCTCTTAGAATTTCAATCCGTTTTCACGAGCTGCATCAGCCAAAGCTTTTACACGTCCGTGATAGAGATATCCACCGCGGTCGAAGACGACTTCAGAAATACCTTTAGCAACTGCACGTTCAGCAACGAGCTTACCAACAACAACGGCTTGTTCTGTTTTAGTTCCTTTTGAAACTTCTTTGTCAAGAGTTGAAGCGCTTGCGAGCGTTACACCCGCTACGTCATCAATCACTTGAGCGTAGATGCCTGTATTAGAACGGAATACGTTCAAACGTGGGCGATCAGCAGTTCCAGAGAGTTTTCCGCGAACGCGACGGTGGCGTTTTTGGCGGATTTTATTTTTATCTGGTTTCGTAATCACAATTTTCACCTCTTAATTTTAATCTTGTGCTTATGCACAACCTTGGGAAACAGCTTGTTTGGCTGAAAAAATCAGCCAGACAAGATTATTTACCAGTTTTACCTTCTTTACGGCGAACGAATTCACCAACGTAGCGGATACCTTTACCTTTGTATGGCTCTGGAGCACGCAGGCTACGTACGTAAGCTGCAGTTTGTCCAACTACTTCTTTTGAAATTCCGCTGACAACGATAGTTGTTGGGTTTGGAAGTTCAAAAGTGATGCCTTCTGGTGCTTCTACTTCGTCTGGATGAGATTTACCAACTGAAAGTACAAGCTTTTTGCCTTGAAGTTGTGCACGGTAACCAACCCCACGCATTTCAAGTTCTTTCTTGAATCCTTCTGATACACCAACAACCATGTTGTTCAAAAGGGCACGAGTTGTTCCGTGGATTGTTTTCATTTCTTTTGAATCGTTTGGACGGTGAAGAGTTACTTCAGTTCCTTCCACACGGATTTCAATATCTTTTGAGAACTCACGAGTCAGTTCTCCTTTAGGTCCTTTTACAGTTACAACGTTGTCTTTGTTGCTGATTTCAACACCAGCAGGCAACACGATAACTTTATTACCAATACGTGACATGTATATATTCTCCTGTTAGATTGTCAGGCCGCAAGCGACCAGTTTTCACGGGGCTTAAATCGATTTCTCGATTTAAAGGAACATTTAGGTTTCAATTTCAAAGTGAATCTAGGCATCATCTCGCAAGCATAACTTTGGGTTAGGCAAGAGACGATAACGAAGAGTCACAAAGAAATTGGGAGCTAAATATTACCAAACGTAAGCGATAACCTCACCACCAACATTCTTTTGGCGTGCTTCTTTATCAGTCAGCAAGCCTTCAGATGTTGAAAGGATAGCAATTCCAAGTCCGTTCAGAACTTTTGGAAGATCGTCGCGTTTCTTGTAAACACGCAGACCTGGTTTTGAAACGCGTTTCAAACCAGTGATAACTTTTTCACCATTTTGTCCGTATTTAAGGAATACACGGATGATGCCTTGTTTGTCATCTTCGATGATTTCAACGTTTTTCACGAAACCTTCACGCTTCAGGATTTCAGCGATCCCTTTTTTGATGTTTGATGCAGGCACTTCAAGCACTTCGTGGTTTGCTTGGTTAGCATTACGGATACGTGTCAGAAAGTCTGCAATTGGGTCAGTCATAACCATTTTATATTTCTCCTCTTACTAGTAGTTTGCAAGCTGCACTTGCTAGTTAATGATTGAGCTATGCTCAGATTGTATTGACACATTCGAATAAGATAACTCTTATTTGAACACGAGCTACAACCTGGGCAAAAAAGATAAATTTGTTTTGGAGCATCGCTCCTTCACCAAATTTCCTATTTTTGCTGTGGTTGTTACGCTCTTTGTATCATGATATTACCAAGAAGCTTTGGTAACGCCTGGGATTTGTCCTTTGTATGCTAATTCACGGAAGCAAACACGGCAAAGTTTAAACTTGCGGTAAACGGAATGTGGACGGCCACATTTTTCACAACGAGTATAAGCTTGCGTAGAGAACTTAGCTGGGCGTTTGTTCTTAGCAATCATTGATTTTTTAGCCATTTGTTTTACCTCCTATATTATTTTGCAAAAGGCATTCCAAGGCCTGTAAGCAATTCGCGTGACTCTTCGTCAGTGTTAGCAGTTGTTACGATAACGATGTCAAGACCGCGAGTCTTATCAACGTCATCAAAGTTGATTTCTGGGAAAATCAATTGTTCTTTCACACCAAGTGTGTAGTTTCCGCGTCCATCAAAAGATTTTGTTGGAACGCCGTGGAAGTCACGAACACGTGGAAGAGAAACTGAAACCAATTTATCCAAGAATTCATACATACGTTCGCCACGAAGGGTTACTTTAGCACCGATCGCTACACCTTCACGAAGACGGAAGCCGGCGATTGATTTTTTAGCTTTAGTGATAAGTGGTTTTTGACCTGAGATAAGAGCCAATTCTTCAGCAGCTTTTTCAAGGTTTTTAGCGTTTGATACAGCGTCACCGACACCCATGTTCAAAACGATTTTATCCACTTTTGGCACAGCCATAACAGATGAGTAGTTGAACTTTTCAGTCAAAGCAGGAACTACTTCTTTAAGATATTTTTCTTTTAAACGATTTGCCATTATACTTCTCCTTTCCTTCGTGATTAGTCAAGCACTTCGCCTGATTTTTTATTGTAACGAACTTTTTTGCCGTCTACAAACTTGTAGCCAACACGTCCTGCAACACCATTTTTGTCAAGAACTTGAACGTTTGACACATGGATTGGTGCTTCTTTTTCCACGATAGCACCTTGAGGGTTTTCGTTATTTGGCTTTTGGTGTTTCTTAACGATGTTTACACCTTCAACAACAACTTTGTTTACTTTTGGAAGAGCTGTAACAACAAGCGCTTCTACACCCTTGTCTTTACCAGCAATTACGCGAACTTTGTCGCCTTTTTTTACAAACATTTATTTCTCCTCTTAATTCTTACGCCCATAGGGGCACCCTGACTTTTGCCAGGGGACTTGTGTTTGTTAATTTTGATTAAAGTACTTCTGGAGCCAATGATACGATCTTCATGAAGCCGCCGTCACGCAATTCGCGAGCAACTGGGCCGAAGATACGAGTTCCGCGAGGTGTTTTGTCTTCACGGATGATGACTGCAGCGTTTTCGTCAAATTTGATGTATGAACCATCTTTACGACGAGCACCTGATTTAGTACGAACGATAACAGCTTTTACAACGTCACCTTTCTTAACCGCACCACCAGGAGTAGCTTGTTTTACAGACGCAACGATTACATCACCGATGTTAGCGAACTTACGTCCTGAACCACCAAGAACTTTGATTGTCAAGATTTCGCGAGCGCCGCTGTTGTCGGCAACTTTCAAACGAGTTTCTGTTTGAATCATTTAAGTTTTCTCCTTTCTGGTTTGATTAGATGATAACCGCTTCTTCAACGACTTCTACAAGACGGAAGCGTTTTGTAGCTGAAAGCGGACGAGTTTCCATGATACGAACGATATCACCTTCTTTGGCAACATTGTTTTCGTCATGTGCTTTGTACTTCTTAGAGTAGTTAATACGTTTACCATAGACTGGGTGGTTACGTTTAGTTTCAACTACAACTGTGATTGTTTTGTCCATTTTGTCAGAAACAACGCGTCCGACAAGAACTTTACGATTATTGCGTTCCATTGAAATTCTCCTTCCCTAGTCTATTATTTAACTTCTGATTGAACAGTTTTGATACGAGCGATTTGTTTTTTCACTTCTTTCAGGCGAGCTGTCTGCTCCAATTGGCCAGCAGCTGCTTGGAAACGAAGATCAAACAATTCTTTCTTCAATTCATTTTCACGCTTCGCGAGTTCTTCTTGAGAAAGACCACGAAGTTCTTTAACAAATTCTTTTACTTCATTAAGTTTCATGCCTTCTCCTTATTCTGCTTCACGTTTTACGAATTTACATTTAACTGGAAGTTTGTGGCTTGCAAGGCGAAGCGCTTCGCGAGCGATTTCTTCTGAAACGCCAGCAACTTCAAACATTACTTTGCCACGCTTAACCGGTGCAACCCAACCTTCTGGAGCACCTTTACCAGATCCCATCCGTACACCGATAGCTTTTGCAGTGTATGATTTGTGTGGGAAGATTTTAATCCAAACTTTACCACCACGCTTCATGTAACGAGTCATAGCGATACGGGCAGCTTCGATTTGGCGGTTAGTGATCCAGTGGCTAGTAGTTGCTTGAAGACCGTATTCTCCAAATGCTACTTCTTTTCCGCCTTTAGCTTCACCGCGCATTTTTCCACGGAATTCGCGACGGTGTTTAACACGTTTAGGTACTAACATTGGTTATTTACCTCCTTTAGTGTTTTTACGAGCTGGAAGGACTTCTCCACGGTAGATCCAGACTTTAACACCCAGTTTACCGTAAGTAGTATCAGCTTCTTCCCAAGCGTAATCGATATCCGCACGAAGAGTGTGAAGCGGAACAGTTCCCTCAGAGTAACCTTCGCTGCGGGCAATATCTGCACCGTTCAAACGACCTGATACTTGAGTTTTGATTCCTTTAGCTCCTGCACGCATTGTACGTTGGATAGCTTGTTTTTGAGCACGACGGAAAGCAACACGCTGCTCAAGCTGGCGAGCAATTCCTTCACCAACCAGATGCGCATCCAAGTCAGGACGCTTGATTTCGATGATGTTGATGTGGACTTGTTTTCCAGTCAATTTGTTGAGTTTTGCACGGAGTGCATCAACGTTTGCTCCACCTTTACCGATAACCATGCCTGGCTTAGCAGTGTGAAGAGAAACGTTTACTTTGTTTACTGCGCGTTCAATTTCAATAGTTGAAATCGCTGCGTCAGCCAATTCTTTTTGAACGAATTTACGGATTGCAAGATCTTCATGAAGGTAATCCGCGTATTCTTTTTCAGCATACCATTTGGCATCCCAATCACGGATGATGCCGACACGCATACCAATTGGATGTACTTTTTGACCCACGATGTTACCTCCTTATTTTTCTGCAACAACCACAGTAATGTGGCTTGTGCGTTTGTTGATTGGTGAAGCTGAACCTTTAGCGCGCGGACGGAAACGTTTCATAGTTGGTCCTTCGTTTGCGAAAGCTTCAGATACTACCAAGTTTGCTTTTTCCAAACCAAAGTTGTTTTCAGCATTAGCGATTGCAGAGTTCAAAACTTTTTCGATAATGCCAGCAGCTTTGTTTGGAGTGAATTTCAAGATTGCGATTGCGTCAGCGACGTTTTTACCACGAATATTGTCAAGAACCAGACGAGATTTACGAGGTGAAACACGCACTGTACGAGCCATTGCTTTAGCTGAAGTAATTTCTGCCATTTATGTTCTCCTTATTTTCTACGTGTTTTCTTGTCGTCTGCAGCGTGACCCTTGTAAGTACGAGTTGGCGCAAATTCACCAAGCTTGTGACCTACCATGTCTTCCTGGATGTAAACAGGTACGTGTTTACGTCCGTCATAAACTGCGATTGTGTAACCAATGAAACTTGGGAAGATCGTTGAACGACGTGACCAAGTTTTGATGACTTTTTTCTTTTCGTCGTTAGCTTGAGCTTCAACTTTCTTCATCAGATGCTCATCGACGAAAGGTCCTTTTTTAAGACTGCGTCCCATTTTATATTTTCTCCTTTAAATAAGTACCACAGCGGCCTGCGCTGACTAAGCAGCGCTACCGAGCTGGCGGATAGATTGTTTTAAATTATTTCTCGTTGCGACGACGAACGATAAGTTTGTCAGATTTCGCTTTTTTGTTACGAGTTTTAAGTCCAAGAGCAGGTTTGCCCCATGGAGTAGATGGCGCTTTACGACCAACTGGTGCTTTACCTTCACCACCACCGTGTGGGTGATCGTTAGGGTTCATTACAGAACCGCGAACTGTTGGGCGGATACCTTTCCAACGGCTACGTCCTGCTTTACCAAGGTTTACAAGTCCATGTTGTTCGTTTCCGACAACACCAACTGTAGCGCGGCAAGTACCAAGAATCATACGAACTTCGCCTGATTGAAGACGAACAAGAGTGTACTTACCTTCTTGACCCAATACTTGAGCAGAAGCTCCAGCAGCACGAACCAATTCTCCACCGCGGCCTGGCTTCAACTCAATGTTGTGAACCAAAGTACCAACTGGGATGTTAGCAAGCGGAAGAGCATTTCCGACTTTGATATCTGCTTCAGGACCTGAAACGATACGTTGACCAACTTCAAGACCTTTAGGAGCGATGATATAAGCCTTCACACCGTCAGTGTAGTGAACCAAAGCGATGTTTGCTGAACGATTTGGATCATACTCGATTGTTTTTACAACTGCCTCAACAGCGTCTTTGTTACGCTTGAAGTCAATCAAACGGTAGTGACGTTTGTGGCCGCCACCTTGGTGACGAACAGTGATGCGACCGTTGTTATTACGACCAGCCTTGCTCTTCAAAGAAACAAGCAAAGATTTTTCTGGAGTGCTGGTAGTGATTTCAGCGAAATCCAAAGAAGTCATATTACGGCGACCGTTTGTTGTTGGTTTATAAACACGAATTCCCACGATATTTCCTCCTTAGATTATTCTTCTTCTGCACCGAACAACTCGATTGCTTTAGAATCAGCTGTCAGTGTTACGATAGCTTTTTTAGTTTTGTTTGTAAAACCAGTGTAACGTCCAACGCGTTTTGCTTTTGGTTTTACATTGATAGTGTTAACGTTAGCAACCTTAACTCCCTCAAAAGCAGCTTCAACAGCTTGCTTGATTAAGAGCTTGTGAGCGCGAGTGTCCACTTCAAATACGTATTTGCCTGCTTCGTACTGAGCCATTGAACCTTCAGTGATAACAGGTTTTTTGATTACGTCGTACAAATTCATTATGCAAGAACCTCCTCAATTTTAGAGATAGCTGCCTGAGTAACCAGAAGTTTATCGCTGTTTACGATGTCCAGAACGCTTGCAGTTGTTGCAGTTGCAACTTTCACGTTTGGAAGGTTGCGAGCTGAAAGTGCAGCGAATTCATTTCCTTCTTCAAGGATAACAAGAACTTTCGTATCGATGCTCAGTGCAGCAAGCACTTTTGCAAACTCAGCAGTTTTTGGAGCTGTAAATGAAAGGCTGTCTACAGCTACGAATTTGTTTTCAGCAACTTTTTCAGAGTAAACTGATTTCAATGCTAATCTACGAACTTTACGTGGAAGTTTGTAAGCATATGAACGAGGAGTTGGACCGAATACGATACCACCACCACGCCATTGTGGAGAGCGGATAGAACCTTGACGAGCACGTCCAGTTCCTTTTTGACGCCATGGTTTGCGTCCGCCGCCTGATACTGCAGAACGGTTTTTAACAGCATGAGTTCCTTGACGAAGGCTAGCGCGTTGGCTGATGATAACATCAAAGACAACTGATTCATTTGGTTCAATACCAAAGATCGCATCGTTCAGAACTACTTCACCAGCTTCTTTACCAGTTTGGTCAAATAATTTTACGTTTGCCATTGTGACTGATTTCCCCTTTCTTTATTATTTACCAGCTTTAACTGCTGACTTGATAGTGATAAGAGATTTCTTAGCACCTGGTACGTTACCTTTAATCAGGATAACGTTCTTCTCTGGAACAACCTGTACGATTTCAAGGTTTTGAATCGTTACACGGTTGCCACCCATACGTCCAGCCAAGCGTTTGTTTTTGAACACGCGGTTTGGTGCAACTGGTCCCATTGAACCAGGACGACGGTGGTAACGTGAACCGTGAGCCATTGGACCACGAGATTGGCCGTGGCGTTTGATAACACCTTGGAAACCTTTACCTTTTGAAGTTCCTGTTACATCAACAACATCACCAGCTTCGAATGTATCGACAGTGATTTCTGCTCCTACTTCCAAGCCTTCAATGTTTTTGAATTCACGAATGAAGCGCTTAGGAGCTGTGTTAGCTTTCGCTACATGGCCTTTGGCAGGTTTGTTGCTCAATACGTCACGAAGATCATCAAAACCAACTTGAACTGCGTTGTAACCATCTGTTTCAACTGTTTTAACTTGAAGAACAACGTTTGGAGCTGCTTCAATAACAGTTACAGGGATTAATTCGCCAGCTTCAGTGAAGATTTGAGTCATTCCCACTTTTTTCCCTAAGATTCCTTTTGTCATGAGAAAATGTTTCCTTTTCTATAATTTTTTTCAAAAAGTTTTTAACGAGCGTTTTTCATGCTCTGGTTTAGATCAAACTTTAGATTAAAGTTTAATCTCTACGTTCACACCACTTGGAAGATCCAATTTCATCAAAGCGTCAACTGTTTTTTGAGTTGGGTTGATGATATCGATCAAGCGTTTGTGAGTACGCATTTCAAATTGTTCGCGAGAGTCTTTGTATTTGTGAGTCGCACGAATGATTGTGTAGAGGCTGCGCTCAGTTGGAAGTGGGATTGGACCCGCAACTTCAGCACCAGTACGAGTAGCAGTTTCTACGATTTTTGCAGCCGCTGTATCAAGTGTACGGTGTTCGTAAGCTTTCAAACGGATGCGGATTTTTTTGTTTGCCATCTTTTTCTCCTTTTCGTCTATTTAAGATAATAGGCTAGCTCCACAAGAAAACCGACAGACGATTGCGTGGCAATGCAACCGAGCGTGTCGCAACCTCTTGCATCAAAGCTACACACTGTATTTTTACAGCACCATAGTATCTTAACACAAAGAACCAGTCATTGCAAGGGATTTGAGTAATTTTTTAAAGATTTTTAGGATAATTTTTTATGAAAGTGTTTTCTAAACAATTTATAAGTCTTGTAAATCATTACAGAGAAGAAAATTTAGACTTTTAACCTATTTATTCGATTTTGTATTCAGAAAATACAAAATCTCACTGACGCACATCAGTGAGATAAAAAAATGAAAATTTACCCTTGGCTTCTTTGTCTTTATAGAAATGGGCTGTCCTTTTCGATACGAAAGCTATTGCCCGACTGGCAGATGACAAGGTCTGCAGCTGCTAGATAGGGTTGATAAAAGTGCCTATATTGCTCTCGTCGAGCCAGATGCGTCTGCTCTATCCACTCTGACCTGCGCTCTCGCACAGCCACATCTCTTGCCAAGCGGCGTTCTAACTCAGTCTGATCGTCCGTGTAAAAGCAAAGCGACAAATCAAACAAACTTTCAGGCAAAAAGGCAGCCGACATACCTTCTACTATCAGAATAGGCTTTCGGGCTGATAAACGCAAGCTAGGCGACCAAGCTGTGCAAATGGTCAGAATATCTAGACCAGACTGCAAGGCGCAAATATCTCGCTCCAGACTGCTTAGTTCATGAACCGCAGGGAGACAGGCTGTTACTTTTTGATGAGGAAAATCTTTGGAACTAAGCAAATCTCGATACTCCCCAGTAATTACATAAGGATCTGTTTCCAGCAGATTGACTCGTTCCTCACCCAAGGCTAGCTGGAGTTTTCGAGCAAAAGTTGACTTCCCCGAAGCACCGTGACCGTAAATACGCAGGGTATGGTTTTGGTCGCCTGACAGATACGCTGTCAATCTTTTCAGCAATTTCTCTTCATCAGACATGGCTTCTCCTTTCAAATGGAGGTTCTTAGAAATTTCGGCTGGATTTATTGTAGCCGTAGCGCTCAATAAAGTCTTCACGGAATTCCAGCAAGTTGTCATCCATGATGGCTTGGCGGACCTTCTTCATAAGGTTTACCAAGAAGTAGAGATTATGATAACTGGTCAGGCGGATGCCAAAGGTTTCATCCGCTTTAAGCAAGTGGCGGATATAGGCCCTCGTATAGTTGCTGCAAGTGTAGCAGTCACAGTCATGGTCCAGTGGCGTGAAATCTTCCTCAAACTGAGCGTTTTTAACAACCAGACGTCCTTCGCTGGTCATACAGGTACCGTTTCGGGCAATCCGAGTCGGCAGGACGCAGTCAAACATATCAACGCCACGGATAACCCCATCAATCAAGCTATCTGGCGCCCCAACTCCCATGAGATAGCGAGGCTTGTTTTCAGGCAGCATAGGCGTCGTGAAGTCTAGCACCGCATTCATCTCTTCGTGAGACTCTCCAACAGCCAGTCCTCCAATAGAGTAGCCTGGAAAATCCATGCTGACCAAGTCTTGAGCAGACTGACGACGCAAATCTTCAAACCCAGCACCCTGAACAATACCAAAGAGACTTTGGTCGTGTGGACGGCTGTGGGCCTTGAGGCCACGCTCTGCCCAACGACTAGTCCGCTCAATGGACTTCTTGACATAGTCATAGGGTTGGTAGAACTGCGGGCACTCATCAAAAGACATCATAATGTCACTGCCCAGATTGTTCTGGATGGAGATGGCCTTTTCTGGTGACAGGAACATTTTGGAACCATTGAGGTGGTTCTTGAAAGTTACTCCTTCTTCTGTGATATTGCGGCTGTCAGCTAGAGAATAGACCTGAAAACCACCGCTATCCGTCAGAATAGGCTGGTCCCAGTTCATGAACTTGTGCAAGCCACCTGCACGAGCAATCAGCTCATCGCCCGGCCGCAGCCAAAGGTGATAAGTATTGGACAAGATGATACCTGAACCCATTTGCTTGAGCTCTTCTGGTGACTGGGTCTTGACCGTTGCCTGGGTCCCAACCGGCATAAACATAGGTGTCGGAAAAGTCCCGTGAGGCGTGATAATCTCCCCCAAACGAGCACCTGTGTGCTTTTCTTTTTTGATCAAACGATACTGAATCGGTGATGTTGACATGTTTCCTCCTGCTGGGAAAAACAGTCCCAGCGATTTTTCTTCTATATAATGAGCAGCAAGGGCTCACAAGATACCGTATGATTTTACCAAAAAAACCTCTATCTGTCACGGGGTATGATATAATGTAACAGACAAATCCAAATGGAGGAATTATGAATCTAAGTAACATCAGAGCTCAGGCTCGTACCGTCCGCAGTCAAACGAGGGGGATTTTTCTTTTGTTTGCGGCCCCAACCCTTGTCAGCATCCTCAGCATCTTACTTTCCCTCAATGACAATCTAAGAGATTCCATTCCCAGCCTAACTTTTAGCCAGTTCATCTATCTCCTCATAAGTAAAAATCTTTTCCCGACGACCATCCAGTTTATCTTGACCTTGCTACTGCTTTCTGCCAGCTATACCATGATGAGGGTCCTTCGTAAGACAAAGGATGATGTTGGCTTTTCAGATATTGGCCAGCTTTTTACCAGCAAGACTTTCACACCTGTCTTTAAGACGGTTTTGCTCAAGCAGCTGCTGATTTTTCTTTGGAATATTCCTATGTTCTGCGGGAGTCTTCTAGCAATCTTTAATGCTTATAAAATCCTCTCTATTTCGGAAAAAATCCCAGCCCATACAGTAGTGACGGCTCAAAGTGCTGCAGGCCAGCAGATTCTTCAATACACCCCCGGTATGTTACTGGGAACCCTCTTGATATTCACTGGCTTAGGTATTGCCATCCCTCAGTACTATGCTTATGCTCAAGCAGAGTTCATCCTCTATGACCAGCTTGAGGCTGGGAGTTACCAGGGAGCTTTCTATGCTATCCGTCAAAGCCGGAAGCTAATGAAAGGCTATAAAGGAAAGCTTTTTATGCTTAATCTGAGCTTCATCGGCTGGAATTTATTGGCCAGATTAACTTACGGCTTGCTGAATTTTATAGTTCTCCCTTATACGGCGACAGCTTACATTCTCTTTTATGAAGAATTGAAAAAAGAAAACGCAATCTCACATGAAAACAACCCACAGGCACAGAACTCCTTGTCCTAAGCTTGTGAGTTGTTTTTTTATTTACTATTATATTCTGTCTTGTCCAGGGCAGAGCAGATTTTGTCAAAGGCTGCCTCTAGTGAATCCTCATCTGTGAAGAAGGATTCCTCTTCCCAGCCCAAGAAGTCTCGGTCTTTCCACCAGCACTTCATGTCGGCTGGGGTAAATTCTTCTTGCTTCGCTCTAGTCTGATGGCGGCGGACTGTTTCTTCAAAGGATAGGTCATAGTAGTAAGCCAAGACCTGCGGAGCGAAAAGTTTTTTCAACCGCTCTAGCATCTGTCCGTAAATGTCTGTCTCATAAAATCCTTCTACCAGAACCGGAATTTCCACGAATGATGACTAACTTGGCCATCTTATTCGCCCAGAATCAATCGTGTATGCTCGCGCTTAATGCAGCGATCCATGACAATATCATCCCGACCGGCTGTCCGCAAAATCTGCTCAGCCTCCTCGCTCTCCAAGCCCAACTGAGCCCAGAAAATCTTGGCATCCGACTGCAGAAAATCCAGTGCCACATCTGGCAAAAACTCACTGCGACGGTATACATCGACAATATCCACCGGGAAAGGAATGTCTTTAAGACTGGCATAAACAGTCTCACCAAAAATCTGACTGCCCGCTGCCCGCGGATTGACAGGGATAATGCGATAGCCTCGCTCCTGCATCTCCTTGGACACACGGTTGCTGGTCGTTTCTTCGCGGTCAGACAGTCCGACAACAGCAATCACCTTGCTGTTGTTCAAATAATGCTTGACGATTGCATCACTGGGATTTTGAAAATGATAAGTCATAGGCTTCCTCCTCATTCATAATAAAGTTGGATAGTTTTGTAGTATTCATGTTTTAACAGAATCTAGTCTAAGTACCGTGTGAAAAAGACAAGCTTCCTCGCAGTCATCGAACGCTGTGTCAGCTTTCTATTTTCACTTTGTGTTTTACGCCCTTGATATCTTAAACTGAACACGAGCTAAAACCTTGGAAAATAGATAATCCATTCTAGGAGCATCGCTCCGTCGTCCGGATTTCTAATTTTCAGTCAGTTTTGACGCTCTTTGTATCTTATCTTACTTCGCCTCGTACCAAGTTTGGCCGGCATTTTCATCAGCTACTAGTGGAACGGCTAGCTCAATCGCGGCTTCCATGGTTTCTTTGACTAGCTGGCGGACAGCTGTTAGTTCGTCATTTGGCACTTCTAGCACAATTTCATCGTGTACCTGCAAGAGCATGCGCGACTTGAAATTATTTTCTGTCAGAGCTCGGTCCAGATTAATCATAGCGACTTTGAGAATATCTGCAGCGGAGCCTTGGATGGGGCTGTTAATAGCTGTGCGCTCCGCAAAATTACGGATGTTAAAGTTGCGGGAATTGATGTCCGGCAAGGAGCGGCGGCGATGATAAATGGTCTCTACATAGCCTTTATCACGCGCTTCGCGAACGATGGTTTCCATATAATTCTTGATACCAGGGAAACGCTCAAAATAGGTCTCAATGTAGTCCTTGGCAGCCTTGCGGGAAATTCCCAAATTATTGGCCAGTCCGAAGTCGGAAATGCCATAGACTACTCCGAAGTTGACAGCCTTGGCATTGCGGCGGTCATTAGGCGTCACATCCTCTGCCTTTTCAATACCAAAGACCCGCATGGCGGTAGCCGTATGAATATCTTCTCCATGCTGAAAGGCAGCAATCAGATGCTCGTCCTGCGAAATATGAGCCAGCACCCGCAGCTCAATCTGGGAATAATCCGAGCTGAGAAGCACACTGTCTGCCCACTCCGGTACAAAGGCCTTGCGAATGAGGCGCCCCTGCTCCAAACGAACGGGGATATTCTGCAGGTTCGGGTCAACCGAGGACAGGCGGCCAGTCTGAGTCAAATCCTGAACATAGCGAGTGTGAATCTTGCCGTCAGCCGCAATCGCCTCCTGCAGTCCGATGATATAAGTGGACTGGAGCTTGCTGATTTGACGGTATTCCAGAATCTTAGACACAATCGGTGCAATGGGAGCTAGGCGCTCCAGCACATCAACCGCTGTCGAGTAACCTGTCTTGGTCTTTTTGGTGTACTCCAGTGGCAGTCCCATATCCTCAAAAAGAATGGTTCCCAGCTGTTTCGGTGAGTTGATATTAAACTCCTGACCAGCCAGATCATAAATCTCCTGCGTTAGACTTTCCAGCGTCTTTTCATTTTCTGCCTGCATGCCCTGCAGGGTTTCCCGCTCAACCTTGATCCCCGCAATCTCCATCTTGGCTAAGACAAAGGCCAGCGGCTGCTCCATTTCAAGCAACAAATCCAGCTGATTGTGGGCGCGGAGCTGCTCTTGCATCGGTTCTTCTGTTTCCAGCAACACTTGGATCTTACGAGCCAGATGCTCAAAGAGCTGCTCTTGCTCCGGCAGAGCGCGCTTGGCTCCCTTGCCGTAAACCTCATCATCTGTCGGCAGGATTGTTTGGCCGTAGAGGCGAGCAATAGTCGCCAGCTCATTATCCTCGACCGTCGAAAGCAAATACTTAGCTAGGCGCGCATCAAAGGATGCTGCTGGCAGTTCAATGCCGTAATGACTGAGCAGTACCTTGGTCCGCTTGAGGTCGTAGGTTTTCAGAGCTGTTTTTGTCAAAAACTCCTGAAAGAGAGGTTGCTGTAGTAAATCGCTGGAGCCGACATAAATCTGACGACTATCTCCCCAGGCAAGGCCGACAATCTCTTCCTTGTGGTAGTTGTCACCCAAGATTTCAAAATAGAAAAACTGCTCTGGTGCCAACATATCTGCTGTCACTTCAGTCACTTTGGTAAATTCAATTGGTTTGACTTCTACCGGCTCTTGACTAGTCCCTAGCTGAGCCTTTAGCTGCTTGAAGCCCATCTCGTCATAGAACTTGCTCAGGGTCTCTATCTGAGGACCCTTATAAACCAAATCATCCAGCCCGATTTCAATTGGAGCCTGAGTATTGATGGTGGCTAGGGTTTTAGATAAGAAAGCCTTGTCCTTGTCATTGATCAGATTTTCCTTCATCTTGGAAGCCTTGAGCTGGTCAATGTTTTCATAGAGATTTTCCAAAGAGCCGTACTCCAAGAGGAGCTTGAGACCAGTCTTCTCACCAATCTTGGTCACGCCGGGGATATTATCCGACTGATCGCCCATCAGCGCCTTGAGGTCAATAAACTGCTCTGGCGTGATGCCCATCTTTTCCATGAGGTAGGCTGGGGTAAATTCCTCAAACTCAGCCACGCCTTTCTTGGAAATCTCCACCACGGTATTATCATCCGTCAGCTGAATCAAGTCTTTATCGCCGCTGACAATGGTCACATCGTAAGGCACAGCTGTCTTTTCAGCCATCTTGTCCAAGGTCCCGATAATGTCATCCGCCTCATACTGAGCCAAGTCATAGAAGTGAATGCCTAGGTGCTTCAGCATTTCACGGATAAAAGGCAGCTGCTCACGAAATTCATCTGGTGTCTTGGCCCGACCAGCCTTATAGTCGGCGTACATCTCGGTCCGGAAGGTCGTCTTGCCAGCATCAAAAGCTACTAGGACATGGGTCGGCTGCACGCGCTCCAAGAGATGATTGAGCATGAGGTGGAAGCCATAAATGGCATTGGTATGCAGGCCCGATGGACTCTTGAAACGGTCAATTTGATTATAAAGCGCAAAAAAAGCGCGAAAAGCAACGGACGAACCGTCAATTAATAATAACTTATTCTTTTTTTCCATAGGTTTATTATAACACGAAAGGCGGACAAAGACAGGAACAGCGGTGTAGAAAATAGGTAGAAAATGAATTGAGATTTAAATTTTGCTATAATCATTTTATGAACAACACCTACTATTTTATCCGTCATGCGCATTCTAACTATACACCTGATGAAATCAACCGACCATTATCAGACAAAGGGCGAGAATCCTTGGCACAGCTTGAATTTTTAGCAGACAAACCCATTACCGCTATTTATTCTAGCCCCTATCGAAGGGCTATCCAAACAGTTGATCCTTTGGCTCAGAGTCTGAAACTCGCTATTCAAACCGACAAACGGCTAATAGAGCGAAAGCTAAGTAGTCAAGCGATTGCCGACCAAGACTTTGAAGAAGCCCTCATGCAACTTTGGTCACAGCCGACTTTTTCATTTGTTGGTGGCGAGTCTAATCAACAAGCTCAACAGCGAACCTTAGCCTTTCTTCATGAACTGGAAAGTAAGCATCAAAACGAAAAGATTATCATTAGCTCTCATGGTAACCTTATCTGCATTTTACTAAGCGCATTCGACTCCAGCATTGATTATAACTTCTGGCATAATCTTCCCATGCCAGATGTGCTAGTTTTAGATAAAAACGAAAAAATCACTCGGCTCCTATAAAAGATGGTATCGCCTAGCAAGATTCGACTAAATCTTATCGCTCTTATATGTTATAATATAAAAACTGGAGGTAAAAGATGTTTCCAATCCGTATTACAACTCTTATGACTGAAGAAGTTTATAAAAGATTTTCATGGGCTATTCTCGTGCGACGAAAAGGATTTGTATTATACATAATCATACTGATAATCGGGCTGTTCACCTACGTAATGCTCGGCCCATTAGAGGAAAAGATAATATCTATCATATTGGCTCCCCCTATTTGCGCCTCTATGTACTATTTTGGCATGAATTATCAGATAAAGAGAGCCTATCAAAAAAATCCTTTATTTCAGAACATGGAGGTCACTCTGATATTTGACAGAGAGTCTTTTGTAGCTCAGAATAAACGTGGAGAATTTCACTATACCTATGATGATATTGTCAAAGTCATTATGACAAAGCAAGATTTTTATATCTTGATAGGAGAGAACACTGGTTTCGCAATTGAAAAAGAAAACTGTTCTCCCGAGGCTCTTGAGTTCTTGCTGGAACTTCACATTGAGCATATGTAAAAGAAAAAGCAGGCTAGACTGACAGTAGATCAGTTCTGGTCTGCTTTTTATCTTGTAAATAATTGCTTGATATCCATCAACTTCTCTATCTTCTGATTAATTTCTGGCCGGTAGTTACAGAAGTTAATGCTCTGGATGCCACTGTTGACAGCAACATCCACATCCAGCGTCCGGTCGCCGATATAGTAGGTTTCCTGCTTGTCCAGGCCATATTTCTCGAGCAGATAGTCGACACCTTCTGGGTGGGGCTTGCGCTCAAAGTCGTTGGCTGTTGTGATGATTTCTGTAAAATAGTCATGAATGCCCAAGTCTTGCAAGATTTGATGGGCATTGAGTCCTTTGTGGGTATAGACGAACTGGGCAATGCCCTGCTCCTCAGCCCAGGACAGAATCTCCGCCGCTCCTTCCATCAGATGGACCTGAGCATTTTTCTCCTTTAGGCTTGCTCCACGGAAGGTATTCATCTCGGCAGCATCCAGACCTTTCTCAGACGCTACTTTTTCCAAGAGCTTCTGCACAGAGTGCTTTAGGATGTAGCTGTGAATACTAGCCCTGTCAAAGTCCAGACCATAGTGAGCATAGGTTTCCTCAATCCCCGCCAAAATAGCATCGTAGGAGTCCAGCAAGGTACCGTCCAAATCCCAAATAAACGCTTTTGTCATGTGATTTTCCTCATTTTTCTGTCAAATAAAACCTTTAAAAATAGCCAGCGGAAGCCATTGTCCAAGAGCATCCCAGTCCAGACTCCTGGCAGACCCAAGCCAAAGGTCACACCCAGCAAGTAACCGGCAACGATGCGAATCAGCCACATGCCAACAGTCGTGGCATAAAAGGGCAGTCTGGCATTCCCCAGCCCCTGCCAGATAGCTGTGTAAATCACGGTTCCCACTGCCATGGGAGTTCCCAGCAGAGAGAAAAGCATGACCGAAAGACTGGCTGTGATAGCTCCGCTATTGTCCGTATAGAGCAAGGTCAGTGGCCGACCAAAAGCAAAAATTCCTAGAGCCACGGGCAGCATGCAAGCAAAAGACAGCCAGAAGGTTCGCTGACGAATCAGACCGACCTCTTGCATATCTCCCTCACCTACCGCATGGCCTACCAGCATGACTGTTGCTGTCGCAACCCCGAAGATTGGCATATAATTAAACTGAGTCAGGACTTCACCGATGGCATTCCCCGCTACTACGTCCGTCCCAAAGGCGACCACAATGGCGATAATCACTACATCACCTGCCCGCATCATGAGCCGCTCTCCAGCAGCCGGCAGAGACAGGCGCAAGAGCTCTCCGTCTAAGCCCCAGCGCCAGCGGATTGTGGACAAATCCAGCTCCCGCCAGAGAATCAGCACACCCACCAAACGAGCCAGCACCGTTCCCAGCGCTACACCGACAATACCAAGCCGAAAGACGTAAATCCCCAGACCGGAAAAGAGGGCATTGAGGACGTTAGTCAGAATACTGACATACATGGGGAATCTAGGGTTGCGTGTGACCCGCACTAAAGCTCCAAAAGAAGTCATCAAGCCTAGCAGAACGATAGTCCCACCAACCAGAGCCAGATAAAGACCGCCTGCTTCAGACACCGCCTTTTCTGTCCCCAGAAGATCCAGCATCTGCCTGCCAAAGAGCAGGGAAACGAGGCCCAACAGAAGACTCAGAAGCAAGGTCAGCTTGATAGCCTCGGCTGTATGATAGGCCAAACGCTCCTTGTCTCCTTGAGCTAGAGTCTTGGAGATGAGACTGGAAATAGCAGCCCCCAGCGCGATAAAAATTGCCTGATAAATCGTAATGATGTTGCCGGCCACCGAGACACCGGAAATCGCAATCAGCCCAAGACTGGCCACCAGATAGCTATCGACCATTCCCATGAGCATCTGCAAAAAATTCTCCGCCATAGCCGGCAAGGCGATATTCATGATTTTTTTATAAGTCGTCATTGTCTGAAGATCTCCTGCATTTGTATATCCTTTCTTACTTGAGATTTCCACCCCCCACCATAGAGAATAGAAAGCGGTGGGACTATTGTCCTACCGCATATTAATCTCCTATCTCAAAACTTTTGTAAGCACAAACTCCCAACTATACCGCTTCGCATTCCCAAACACAATGAATCTCTTCACTCCTCTACAAAGAGTCCTAAGATATGGACATTGTCTGCAACGGAAACGAAGGCAGCTGGATCTGTATGCTTCATGATTTGCTTAAATTCATTAAACTCAGCTCGGGTGATAACCGTCACCAGAACAGCTTTTTTCTCATGATTGTAGGTTCCCTCGGCTCCATGAATCACTGTCGCCCCGCGATGCAGCTTGTTGTGAATCTTATCAATCACTCTGTCTGGATGACTGGTGATAATCATGGCTTGCATACGCTTCTGCTTGGTAAAGACAGCATCCGTCACCCGGCTTGATACAAAAATAGTAATCATGGAGTAAAGCGCATACTCCCAGCCAAAGGTCAAACCCGCAATCAGCATGATAATCCCATTGACAATCAAGGAAATATTCCCGACATTCCGACCTGTTTTTTTCCGAATGGTCAGGCTGACAATGTCTGTCCCGCCACTGGAAATACTGGACTTAAGGGCAAAGCCAATCCCCGCTCCCATGACCACACCGCCGAAAAGGGCGTTGATAATAGGATTATCAGTCAAGGTTACTTCCGGCACAAACTGGATAAAGAGCGAGCTCATCGTAACCGTGATAAAGGTGAAAATGGTAAACTTATGCCCAATCTGGTACCAGGCCAGGATCATCAGCGGAATATTGATGGCGTAAAAGGTCACAGAAACCGGAATGGTAAAACCTAAGAAACGAGTACTGAGGGCAGTAATGACCTGCGCCAGACCAGTCGCCCCGCTGGAATAAACATGCCCCGGCTGAAAGAAGAAATTGACTGCGACAGCTGATAAAAAGCCATAGACAAGCGAGGCAGAAATCTTCTCATCGTACTTCTCACGCGAGATACTCTTTAAAGACCGCAAAATCTTAAAATTATAAGCAAACCTACGGACATAATAGCGAAAGAGTTTATAAAAATTAGTCTTCTTCATGTGCTTCCACTTGTAAACTTAATTCCTCTAGTTGAGCGACCGACACTGGACTTGGTGCCTGTGTCATTGGATCAGAAGCTTTGTTGTTTTTTGGAAAGGCGATGACTTCGCGGATATTTTCTTCACCAGCCAGCAGCATCGCAAAGCGGTCCAAGCCTAGAGCTAGGCCGCCATGCGGTGGAAAACCATAGTCCATAGCCTCAAGAAGGAAGCCAAACTGCTCGGCAGCTTCTTGAGCTGAGAAACCAAGCGCCTTGAACATCCTCTCCTGCAAGGCTTTTTGATTGATCCGAAGACTGCCGCCACCTAGCTCATAACCATTAAGGACGATATCATAGGCCACAGCCCGTACCTTGCTCAGGTCGCCTTCCAGCTCTTGCTCGGAATCTTTCTGAGGCAGGGTGAAAGGATGGTGGGCACTCATGTAGCGGCCCTCTTCTTCTGACCATTCAAACATGGGCCAATCCACCACCCAAAGGTAGTTAAATGTATCAGGATCAATCAAGTCCAGCTCTTTGGCCAAACGCACCCGAAGAGCTCCCAAAGCTGCATTTGCCACTTCCAAAGTATCAGCCACAAAGAGCACCAGGTCATTATTTTCAAGCTGTAAAGCTTCTGTCAACGGATTTGTCAAGTCTGTTAAGAACTTAGCAACTGGACCAGCCAGCTCACCATCAGCCACTTTCACCCAAGCAAGCCCCTTAGCACCATGCTGTTTTGCTTGCTCTGTCAGTTTGTCAATATCCTTGCGAGAGTATTTATCTGCAGCATTTTTTACCACAATTGCCTTGACAGCTGGAGCCTCTGAAAAGACTTTGAAGTCAACTCCCTTGACAAGCTCTGTCAAGTCCTGCAACAACATCTCAAATCGAGTATCAGGCTTATCAACACCATAAAGAGCCATAGCATCATCATACTTCATGCGGGGGAAAGGCAGCTCAACGTCAATGCCCTTAGTTTCCTTCATAACACGAGCAATCAAGCCTTCTGTAATATCCTGAATCTCCTGTTCAGACAAGAAAGAAGTTTCCAAGTCTACCTGAGTAAACTCTGGCTGACGATCACCACGCAAGTCCTCATCACGGAAGCATTTAACAATCTGATAATAACGGTCGAAACCAGCGTTCATCAAGAGCTGCTTGGTAATCTGTGGACTCTGGGGCAGAGCGTAAAAATGCCCCTGATGAACCCGACTAGGCACCAAGTAATCACGCGCTCCTTCTGGCGTTGATTTAGATAGGAAAGGTGTTTCCACATCAAGGAACTCCAGCTCATCTAGATAGTTGCGGATAGAGTGAGTCACCTTGGCGCGGAGCTTGAAGTTTTCCAGCATCTCTGGTCGGCGCAAGTCCAGATAACGGTAGCGCAAGCGCGTATCGTCATTCACCTCGATGCCGTCTTTGATTTCAAAAGGAGTCGTCTTGGCTGTATTTAAAACCGTCAGACTCTCCACATGCAGCTCCACGCTTCCTGTTGTCAGCTTGTCATTGGCCTGCTCCCGCGCAGCCACCTTGCCTGTCACCTCCAGCACAAACTCACTGCGCAGGCTTTCTGCGGTTGCCATGACCTCTGCAGCCACAGTCTCAGGATTGATGACCAGCTGCATAATGCCTTCGCGGTCGCGCAAATCAATGAAAATCAGACCACCCAAATCCCGACGGCGGGCTACCCAGCCCTTCAAAGTGACTTCCTGACCAACATGCTCCTTGCGAACACGCCCAGCATACATAGAACGTTTCATCTTTACTCTCCAAATTTTTAATTCTGTTACTATTTTACCACAAAGAGCCTAAGAAAGCCCTTCTGTCCGTTCTTTTTCTGAAAAATATTAAAGCTCTGCATGACTAATGCTGACAGTTGTGACAGTAGGCCTGAGGCGAAGACCTCAGACCTACTGTCTACTCTATAGATTATTCCTTTTTCTTGCTATCTTCATAGAGACTAGGCGCAAACGCTTTTGTTACCATGGCTGTCAAGAAGCGAAACCCTCCCGCTGCCAGACCAAAAATCGGCGCCAAAGCACGGAAGAAAAAATCTCCCCGCATAAAATAACAAAGCAGACCAGTAATCACAAAGATAGCAAACCCCTGCACCACAACCACCAATAATATTTTCTTCATCATTCCCTCGACTTTCTATAGACTATTATAGCATAAGAAAGGAGGAATGGAGAATGAACCGCACCCCAAAAGTTAGACACAAAGAATTTAACTTTTTGGTGTGTTTATAAATGAAATTAACTTATGAGTACAACGTTCAGATCTATGAACTTAGAAAATAAGGACAAAACTTCAAACAGCTTTCAAATAGATTTGGAGTAGCTATTTCTAATCTTCAATACATGATTAGATTGATTAATCGTTATGGATTAGTGATTGTTAAAAAAGAGAGAACCAATTTAGTCCTCTCCAGAGTATGACTTTTTCGTTAACCCACTACAGTTGACAAAGAGTCAGAAATCATAAAACTATTTAACTGCAAAGTAGTCATCGCTTGGATTAACTTTCCCATCATTAATACGAGATGAATTATCTCTTATCTCTATACTGATATTATAATCTGTATTTTTAAACTTTTCTGCCAAACCATTCAAAAGAGTATTATATTTGCTGACTGTTTCACCTAAAATGGTACCTGTATAACGAATAAGAGCCGTACAATCATTTAATTTTGTACCAGTATCATCAATAATAGCTTCATTCGCATGAATATCACTAACTTCATTTGATATACTTGTTACAGTTCCATTCAGCTGATCCGGTTTTATATTAATTGTCATTTTTCCCTCCTTTATTCATCTGGATGCGCTTGCTTCCAAGTCTGATATTCTGCATAGTTGTGAATGGCATAATCTGTCCTATGCCCCTTCTCACTTGCATAAACTGTTAAATCTTCTCCGCCGGCAGGTGCAAACCAGTGAAGAGAGGTGTTAAACCACTCTTCCACGCTGACCGAATCTGGCCGAGGATAAATAGCATAGTCATCTATATAAATTTTATTCCATAAAGTTGGCTTTTCCACAAAAAGATTCAAATTCCTAGCTGCATTACTATCTCCACCGTCATCACCGCTAAATACGATATCCGAACTACCATATAAATTATAACTTTGTAGTATGTGAAATAAGCTAGTATTCGTCATGGGGGCTTTGTAATAATAATGATAATATTCCCATCCTGAAGCTTCAGGTCTAGAATCTGATGTTTCATAAAAGTTTTTCAAAGGAAGAGGGAGGTCTTCTATACGCCCTGTAGCCAAGTTCAAACCTACATACTCATCCACTTCCTTCTTTTCATCATCAGAGGTCAAAATCAGAACAGCCCAATCCCTTCCCTCATAAGTTACAGCATCAATTAGCATCCTTCCTAATTTTGAACCTTTTTTATACTTATCTATCGCCTCGTAAAGATCATATTCTCGGCGTTTAAAGTTTTGATTAAGGTCCAAAGATACTAACTTTGCTTCATATCCTCGTTTTTTTCTTGGCGGAATATCCTCTCTTTTATATGTGGTGATTTTTGTATCCACCATATAATTCTGATTTACTTTAACTCCTATAGGCGCAACTACAAATTGCCCTTTATCACCAATCAAAATCGGAGAACTATCTTTCAGTCGATCCCAACGTGTTGAGAACTGCCTGTAGTATGCCTCTTCTTTAGCTTTAGCTTCCTTTTTCTGATGGTTCTGATAAGCCTGATAGCCCCAAAAAGAGAGTAGAACACTAATCGATAGGATTAAAATCCAGATGTATCTTTTGACAAACCTATTCTTGTTGTTCATCTGTTTACCTCCTTATTAGCTACCCTCAAACGGTTCAAACTGATTAATAGCTTTTTCATGGTAATCTTCATACTTGTATTTACCAAAATTAGTGCCTTGATTATCCATTCTTTGGAAAATATCATATACTTTCTCAATCCCTCTGTCAGCAAGACTCTGACGGCTAGTCCCCCTAAGGAAGGATTTTTCACTGCTGGAATAAGTAGAACCATCTACATTTCGGTTAAATTCCTCAACTGCAGCTGCCAATCCATCGTTACACTGCCCCTGTGCTGCGGCTTCCCGAATCGCATATCCCTTCATCCCATTCTTTTCGATATCATCCGCATAGAGGATAGACTGGAGGTCATAATTCGGTTGATAGAGTCCGTTAGTCTCCGAATTGGTACGGTAAGTAACTCCTCCCACACCAAACAAATTGGCATACAGTTTCGCTTTATTTTCTTCGATATCACCATCAATTCTCCCCAACTCAGAATTTAAATCAAGGATGTGCCCCAAAACATCCTTAGTAATACCGACTGACTCTGAGTATTTCCCATTGTACAGACCCGTTCCGTCTGCCAGAATTCCCCCATAATCCTCTGTCTTTTTAATCGTAGAAGCATCAATTGCCATGTTCGCAACGGTGTCAAATCCAGGTGGTAAAACATAACCAGTCGCTGTTTTGGCCATCCCTTTCCAAAAATCTTTAACGGCCTGCTCTCTCTCTTCTTTTAAGTCCTTGATTTCTTTCAACATCTGTGCATTCTGAATAGATTCCGGATTATTGTAAATATTGGTATTCACTTTCTCATCCTTCAAATTCTTTGTCTCATATTGAATAAAGCCATTACGTGGTTTGGCCCAAGTCTCACTTCTCTTTGTAGTAAAGACAAAGTTATCTCCATCCAATGCTAATGAACCTGTTTTAATGGTCTGTGTGCTTCCTGATTTGTAATTACCAAAATGGATTCCAGGTGGTTCTGTTTTCTTCCCTAAGCCCATCAAACGAATCGTATCAAAAAGCCCGCTTAGAGACTGAGCCGTAGCCATCTTAGGAGATAGCTCATTTGCAATGTAAGCTTTAGCATTATTAAAGTCAACCATATAACGTGCATAGTCGTTTTTATAGTTATCTACATCTGGCATCACGCTAGTTGCTTGCCCACTAATAGCAGTCGAAAAAATGACTCCTCCGGCCGACAATTTAGTCATATAGGTATCCACATAAGTATCACTATGATCATTTCCAGTAATCGTTACTAAAAAGGTTTCTAAAGCCTTTAAACTATCCTTATTCCCTGTCTTTTTGTAGTCATCCAGCAACTCATAAGATTTAACATAAACATGGTTCATCATTGCTTGGCTAATATTTTTTGGATCTACATTACCAATTTGTTCCATTTTCGTATTATCATCATCCTTTGATATCAATGACTCTAACACTTTAGCATCATTACTTTCTTGAACAGAATCGAGGTAACCCATATTATCGACGTTCAGAAAACCATCTTTGACCCAGTCCACTAATTTCTGTGTATCAATCTGAGAGAGTTGCAAAGCATTGTTTAGGTAGATTTTAACTCGTTCTAAACCAGTCTGAACTGTGCCTAAATCAGCTGAAAAAGTCTGCTTTCCTTGCATTAAGTTTGTGTGCTTTTCATGATAGACTCGCCTCCTAGTCGCAAAACTCTCCTCAGCCGATTGTCTTATAAGGCTGGTATTAACATTTATATCTACTGGGCTTGGACTTAAAGCTAGTGCTTCAGAAGCTGTTTTAAAGGCTTCATCTAATGCTTCACCTTTTTCAACAACACTATGTTTTCTTTGAACATATAACCAGTTCTTAATTGCCTCGATATCACTGGTATCTGAATATACTTTATTAGAAAAACCCTCACCAGTCAGCACAGTATTATAGTTTGAGATAGCTGTTGAAAAATCACTCAATAGACCCGGGTAAACCGCAAATACCTGACTGGAAAGATTATTAATCTTATTCACAAATGCCTCTATAGCTGTTCCCTCATTTGCGTTAGTTCTAAACTGAAACGACTGGTGGGCTTGCTGAGTCTCTTCTATATATTTTTCAGAGGCTTTTTTACTCCCCGTCGCCAGTGTTTGTAGAGAATGAATTTGTTTTACGGATATTTGATCTGACATAGGTTTTTCCTTTCTTTTTACAAAGTCAATTTATCACGACTTAATCGCATCCATGATTACAGAATAAGCTAATGCGGTTTTCTTGCTTGCAAGCAAGTTAGATAATATAGAAAGATTACTATCTAATTCTGCCTTCACTTCATCCTTCTTACTTTTTAAGGATTTACTAAAGCCCTCAATCAAATCCTGATCCTCGGTATACATAGTTTGATATTTATCACCATCTACATGATCAGAATCTGCGTTATTATAGGTTGACTTGACCTTTGTCTTACAGGCCTCAACAGCTTTCTTTGCAGAATTTAACTTAGTAATTTTTGTATTAATCTCTTGAATTTCTTGCTCAAGTTGTATAGTTTTACTTGATTTTCCCATTTTTTCTCCTTATTTTATAATAACTTGGATTTTAGACGCCTGTCCGTGGATAACCAGATAGTGCTCCTGCTGTTTCAAAGCAGCTTCCTTAGAAGGACGATTGATTGGACTAATTACCATTTGGTCTTGAATTCGCATACCAAGGAGTACCTGTTTAAAAGCCTTAGCACTACGCGATGGCATATCCTGTTGGCGCATCATGGCAGCTGGACTAGCAAGAACAATATTTGCCAAGCCAACTTGATACCCTTTATCAAAGAGTTTGGTGACCTGTTCGTGTTGAAGTATATTAATTTGTGAAATTACTTCTTCGTAACGATACCAGATAATGATATGTGTTGTTTCACGATGTTTCTCCTTCTGTCGACTGTCAATTTGACGATCCAGAGCAGCTAACATTTCTTTATAGGCCTCTTCATGGTCATAAATCTGTATATCTTCAAGATCTAAGCCAATCATACCATTCTCAGGCATTACCAGTGTCACTTTAATCCCAAGCATATCAGCTTCACGCTTGATAAAATTAATGAATTGCTCACTATCACCATCTTTATCATATAGATAAAGGAGTGAGCTAAGCTCCGGATTCCATTGTCGACTCATTACAGTCTCTATATCCAACCCAACTGGAATTTTGCCAGCTTCCAAAGCAGCTTGAACACTATCTCGGCTATAGAAGTCTGACTCCGTCAATTCCTCTGGTACCATTGGAATGGCACTTGGTCGTTGTCCAGTCCAAGCTTCTTGGAGAGAAGCGACTTCCTGACGCAGGTTGTTAAGGATTTGAGCATCATTAGCACCCGCTACCGGCAAAGCCAGCTGGATGACATCAACTTCGTCACGCTTCATAAGCGCCCGGCCCTTGATATCTTCCATCGTTTTCGCAAGAGGGGTAGAGCCTACAATCGAGCGGACTTCTCCGAAATCATTCTGCGGCAGACTCAGTTGGTGCTTGAAGTTGGCATAGAACTGCGCCCGAAGGTTGGACTGACGACCCGCTGTTACCAAGAGGTGAACACCAATGCTGAGACCTTCGCGGGAGATCCGCACTAAAAGTTTGAAGAGCTCCACCTCATAGTCTTCTTCCTTCATGGACTCATAGCTATCCAGTAGGATGACGATAGCCGGCTCTTGCTGACCGCTAGCCTGACGGTAGAGCTCCAAGGTCCCAACACCGTAGTCAGACAAGAGCTTCTTACGCCGGTTGAGCTCCCGCTCCATGATGCGGACAAACTTGGCAATCTTCTCCGTCTGATCCAAAAGCAGGGTATCGGCTACCTGCGGTAATTGGCCCAGCGGTGCTAGACCATTGGTCCCGAAGTCCATCAAGTAGAGCGTGACATCTTTGGGACTGAACTTGCGAGCCAAGTCCATAGCCGCACTCTGCAGGAAGGTTGTCTTCCCCGTACCAGGACTTCCGTAGAGCAGGATATGCCCATCCTTGGATAGGTTGACAGAGACAGGCTCTTGCTTCTGTGCCTGTGGGATATCCGCCATTCCCAGAAGAACGGAGACAGGCTTCTTCTGCTCCCAGGCTTCCTGCGGCTGGATAGGTTCCAGCTCCTGTAGGGTCATCCGCTCTTTAAGCGGTGGCAGCCATGGCTGCGGTACCGGTGGGATTTGCTGGCTCTCTGTCAGTAGTTGAATCTGACTGACAATAGCCTCCAGCTCTGTCGGTACTTCCTTGATATCTTCTGCTAGGTCAAGACCTGACAGGTCTTGATTGAGCACTTCGTATTGGCCTAGGTCGTTGATCAGGTAGATGGTATGGTCTTCAATTCCCATCTCGTCCTTATCCGGCTGGTAATCTGCCCCTGACCAGGCTGACTGGAAGAGTTCATAGACTTCATTATTGCCGACCTGCAGATAGGCCCGACCAGTCTGGGTAATCTCTGCCGCATCTGGCGTCTTAAGCATTTCCATCGAGTCCGTCCGGTCTGCCACTTTGAGCGCCAGCTTAAAGCGGGAGTTGGACCAGATTTGGTCATCCACCACCCCAGAGGGCTTCTGAGTAGCCAGAATCAAGTGGACCCCGAGGGAACGTCCGACCCGAGCGATGGATACCAGCTCCTTTATAAAGTCAGGCTGGTTGACCTTGAGCTCTGCGAACTCATCCGAGATGAGGAAGAGATGGGGCAGGGGTTCAGTTGCTTCCCCGTTTTTAAATTTCTTTTGATATTGGTTGATATGATTGACTTCAAACTCTCTGAAGAGCCGCTCCCGACGGTGAATCTCCGCATTGATGGAAGCCAGCGCCCGCATGGATTGGGCTCCGTCCAAGTTGGTAATGGTTCCCAAGAGATGGGGCAAGTTCTTGAAGAGATTGGCCATTCCCCCACCCTTGTAGTCGATGAGCAGAAAGGCTACATCGTGCGGGTGGAAGTTGACAGCCAGACTCAGGATATAGGACTGGATAGTCTCTGACTTACCTGATCCGGTTGTCCCGGCAATCAGCCCGTGCGGTCCGTGAGCTTTTTCATGCAGGTTAAGGTAGACTAGGTCTTCTTTCCCCCGCAGGCCGATAGGCACCGCCAAGCTCTTATAAGGTGCATTCTGTTGCCACTTTTGCAAGACTTGCAGGTCCGAGAAGGTCTCCGCCCCATACATCTCCATAAAGGTCACGGTATCAGGGATCGAGCTTTTGAGATTCTGCAGGTGATTGAGCGGCGCCAAGGTCCGAGCAATTCGCTCCTTGTCATAGCCTTCTGGGAAATGATCCAAGCGGAAGTCAATTTCTCTGAGGATTCCTTCTTCCATGACCAACTGCCCAGTGTTGCGGTCCTTGATATTGACAACCGTCTTGATATTCTCAGACAGCGAGCTCATCACATCCTGCACGAAGATCAGTGAGCAGCCCAGGTCTGTCGGATCCTCCGTGAAGAACTCCATGATAATATGGTCGAGAATCAACTTTTCATCTGTGACCAATACCACATAGTGAGGACTGTAGAGTGTCGTCTCCTGCCGGGTCGCTTCTTCCTTCTGCGCCTTGCGCAGTTTCAAGATTTGGTTCAGGCTATTTAGGACCTGATCGTGCGTCCGTTGGTTATAGACAAAGCCACGGACGTTCAGCTCTTGTAGAGTCGCATGCGGTAGCCAGCGCAGCCAATCCCATTGGTCGCGCTCCTCCTCTGGCATGATGGTAATTACCTGTACATCATGGTAAGAGTGAAAGACCGCTAACTGCATGACCAAGAGCTGGAGCTGTTCTAGGACCAAATTGCGCGGACCGATATAGCCGACCGGCCCATGGCTGAGATTAGCGACAATTGGAAGATCGGGAATTTTCTTATGCCGAGTGTAGAGAGCATAGCCCTCCTCTTCCAGCGCATCTTTCTTTCCACTCCGCTCCTCTTGACCGTAGGTCAGCTTATAAGAGGTTGGCACCTGTCCAAGCCCCAAGCGATAGTAAAGAAAGTCAAAGTGAAGCGGTGTCTTCTCGTAGATGCGATGGCTGTAGTCTGTCACCAGACCCGTTAATTCGTTAATGTTTGGAAAATGGTAAAGCATGCCATCACGCTGCTCACGTTCCAGCTTGTTCAGCTCAATAGCCTTGTCTTTTAAATAGAGGTGATAAAGATCTATGCGCTCCTTCTTATCTTCCTTGAACTTCTTGCGATTTTTGAAGAAACCACGAACCGAGAAGATAGCACTGGCGATTGACATAGTAACTGTAACGAGGATATAAATCCCCCGCGGCTGAACCAGTGTAATCAACACCGTCACCCCAACCATGAGAAGTGGCGGCACAATCAGTCTCAAGAGCTCATCATTGGGCTTTTGAGGCTCCTTGCTTGGCGGAGCAATCTGAATCTTGTCCTCTGAGCTCCGATAGATAATTCGCGGCGAGCGGTGATAGTCTGGATAGTCTGGATAAAAACCATGACGAGAAGCGCCCCGCAAGGTTAGGTTAGAACTGACCGTAGCTGGACCCGTCACCCAGATTTCTTCTGGATAGACCTTGAGGCAGATGCCTTCCAAGCTTAGCTCGTCGCCGGCTTCCAGCTGGATTTGGTCTCCCGTCCACTCAACGTGATTGAGATAAACTTGACCTCGCATCTTGGTCAAAAGCCAAGAATCATTCGTTCGCTTCAAGAGCAACTCCAAAGGCGCTTCCAGACTGATAGCTGCTCCCTTCTGGTCGCTGATGAGTAACTCTTTTCTGTCCAGTAGGTCATAAACAGCCGGTTCTGAATCAGATTGATACAAGGTCAGATTATCCAAGGCCAGGCCGTCAGTTACGACACCCGTTTCTTCCCCCATCTGATAAAAGACTTGCCCTTTAGCTAGCTGAAGCTGGATAGGAGTCTCCTGATGAGGCAGGTAAAGCTGGGCCTTCTCACTCGCTGCTAAGAGAACTTTCTTGTCCTCTGTCAGCTGCAGCTCATAGCGCAGATGGTCTGTATAGATGATGATTGTCTTGCTCATACTTACTCCTTCGCGCTACTGCTAGATGACGCTTCACTGCTGGAGGAAGAGCTTGCTCCTGAAGAACCTTCCTCGCCAGAAGCGCTTGAGCTAGAATCACCAGTTAGAAGCTCCTTGCGGCTATCCCAGTATTTCTTATACTCGCCTTCCAAGGACTCAAGCTTAGTCTCCCGATCCTTACCAGACAAACTATCGTCCTCACGCACCTTTTTCATCTCCTGCGTCAAGGCGTAGATGATTAGATCTGAGTCATTAATCCGTTTGGCTGTATCCAAAGCATCTTCAAAATCATTACGTCCAACTTGAATCCAGTAATTGAGATACAAATCATCTGATTTAAGTGTGACATTGTTCAGGATGACCTTACGCTGATCATCGGAAAATTCCAGCCCCTGAATATAAGAATAGGCCAGTTCATATTTCTGTGTATTCGGCAGGCTCTTAGGAGAGATTCCCTCCAGCTCATCGATGACCTTGCTATAGTCCACTTTGATGAAGGCAGTATCCGCCTGTAACAGCTTTTCCTTGAAAGGATTTTGTATGAAAATCAAGTAAATCAAAGGAATGGTCAAAATCACAACAGCTGCTGTCAGCCAGATGGTCGCCAGTTTGAAAATCTTATGCTGGCGCTTGGAGACCAGTGTCTGCTTCTCTGCTTCTTCTGCAGCCTTTTCCTGATAAGATTTCTCCAAAACAGCAACCGCATCTTCCAGACTGTCAGCCTCACGCAGTTCCACTAGGAAATCTGGCAGAGTTTCTAGCTCTAGCGAACCCTTGTAAAGCTCCATAAAGTCCAGATCTGCAAAGAGCGTCACCGCAAAGCACTTGGCCTGGCGCAAAAAGTCCTCCCGAGAAATAGCCTGAGGTGTCATGATACCGGGAACTCCGCGATAAGCAATCTTCGCCTGCGCATCCTTGGTAATAAAGAGATTGCTAGGATGCAACAAAAAAGTAACCGGCAATTCCAGTGCCTCTTCTAGAGCAAAAACATTAAGAGCCAGACGAATCCGCTCAGAAATCGTGCGCTTTTCAATCTCTTCCTTGGACAGCCCCAAAGGCTCAATCTGATAGGTGAAGTAGACACTATCGTGGTCGGCCTTAGTCTCCTGTTCCAAGAAAAGCGGATGGTGCAGGTCCAAAAGCAAGAGCTCCCGCAAATCTTGCGTTGCTACATCCGAACGCTTCAGTGTTAGGCTCCAATTCTTGTCATTTTTTTCATAGATAAACTCTTGTTCAGCAAATACAAATTTTTCCTCAGTCACCTTAAATCTCCTCAATCTCTACTAAATCTCCTGTTGTGACTGGATAATCAGCCAAAACCTTGCCCTCATCCAGTATCAGCCCCTTGTTAACAATCCGCAGCTGATACTTATGGCGCTTCCCTTCGATATTGAAAATCTGATCAATCTCCCGAATGAAACGACGGACCTCAATCCGCTTAGGAATGCGAATATCCACGTCCTTATCCCGCAAACGGAGGGTGATGTTGATATGTCCTTCCATTTTATACTTCTCCCTTACTGATACGATAGCTGACAAAGACAGTCATACTGACCAAGAGTATGGCTGCTACAAAGTAGACTACTCCTGGCAGAAAATCATCCCAGCTGCTTTCTTCATCGCTTTTCAAACTCGTCTGCAGCTTGGACAATTTTTCCGTTCCCGGCTGAAAAAGCTCCTTGGAATGGTAAATATCCGTCGGCCCCTGTATAGCAGAAAACAGTTGTCCCGCTTCTGTGGCCAACTGTTTATTTTGATACTGCTTCATTTCCTGAATTTTTTCCTGATTCTCAGCAACGAAAAGAGACTTGGTGCCTTCCGATTGTGCACCAAAGTTCAGTTCTTGCTCTTTTTCAATCCGCGAATTATCTATCTGCAGACGATTATCCTTAAGCTCATCTGCGGCAACAGCCGTCACCGCAAACGAACTTAGAAGTAGGAATAAAAACAGAATTTTTTTCATACTCTTTTAAACTTCCTCAGTTTTTAATGTTCTAGTCTTGATAAAGATATTAGCTGCAACTAGCAGAGCCAGCAAAACAATCAGGCCAAAGATGGCAAAGAAGCCAGCGGTCTTGCCGTCAAAGTAACCTGACAGCATGCCTTCTAGCACAGACAAGGCATTCAAACTCTTGATAAAGGCTGGGAAGCCAGTCAGACTAGCTGTCGTACCAATAGCATTAGATAGGTAGACAAAGCTGATAATCATGAAGAAAGCTAAGCCCATGCCCATCACGCGCAGATGCTTGAGGAATAAATACTGCCCCTGAATCAAGACAAAGCTAGCAACCACAATCAACAAGACCCAAGATGGAACATATTCCTTGCCAATGTGAAGCTGCATACTGGAGACAATCCCAATGACCAGACCAATCGTCAGAGACAGGAAGCCTAGGATGCCCACAGTCGTAATATCGGTATCTTGTAGCTTATTAAGCTTAAAGCGGTCTTTAACCTTGCGCACAATATTTTGCGTTGCAAAAAGATAGGCCGTAAAGAGACTGACAATCTCCAACAAGAGGATCCATGTGAATGGACGGTAAACATTGACAGTCGCTTTGACAGATGAAGAAGACTGAGCAACTGGATTAGATAGGAAGTCCAACAATACTTCATTAGGAACACCATTCTCATAGGCATTGTTAAGAACCTTGACAAAGGACTCCACAAAGTTGCCATTATCTTCCAATTCCTTATTGAATTGCCCCATCAAGCTTTCAGCATTCGCAGACAATTTCTCTGTCGTTCCTTGTGCATTTTCCAGCTCACGATTGAAGCTGCTGAAGATCTGGTTGACACTATCAGCTGCTTGCACATTGGTCTGTGAAGAAGACTTAACGCCAGAAGTCGAAGACAGCAAGGATGAGAATTCTGAATTCAGAGATGACAAATCGGTGTCTGTCTTTTTCAGTGCATCCGTAGAAGTTTCCCGAGAAGTTGAGATGCCTTTCAATTTCTCTCGTACATCTTTGTAAAGATTGAGCTGTTTATCAATCTCAGTTGCGAGTTCTGAATTGGTCCCTTTGACGTCTTCAATCTTGTTTTTCAAGTTACTAATCGTTTCATCTAAGGTTTCTTTAACCCCTTGACTCTTACCATCGTTACTTTTAGACAAGCTATTTTGATAACTATCTAGATTCGAATTAATAGCATTTATCAAAAGGGTAGATAAAGATTCAGACATATCTTTATTTTTTAACTCATCAAAAGAATTATAAGCTTGGATTAAAGACACAACGTGTTGATAGGCAGAAGAAATCTCTTGTACTTTAGCTCCATATGCCGCTGCAGCTTTTTGTGCATCCTCTACATTCACTGGCGCACTTGCAACCTTAATACCATTCAGAGAAATATCAATTGAGCTGTCAACTGAAGTGGCTGCAGCATCACTAGCTACATTGAAATGCACATTAAAATTAGCGCCTTCAGCCAAATTAATTTCTTGCCCATTTGTTACTGTTTCGCCATTGTATGTAATAGTTTTAATTGTTACACCTGTTGGTGGAGTGACTGACAAAGTAGCCTTTCCAACCTGGCTATTAACTGGGCTGGCTGTAGAGCTAGCCGCTTTCTCTGCAGCTGCTGCCAGATTGTCTAACTCAGCACTTCCATTTCCTTGTGGTGTTCCAAATTGCGAAATGGTTGAATAGTCAAGAGCAGGAACAGACAATCCGAATTTCACCTCTGTTGGTTGAGAAGCTGGCAAAGCTTTTACTGCTTCAGCTATTTGTGCCTTCAAAGAAGCATCGTAGCTTGTTATAGCATCTCCTAACACTGCGCTAAGAGTAATAGGCTTGCCTTCTTCAACACCATAGTAGGTCCTTAATTTATTATCAACAAAGTCCTTAATCTGTTGTTTATGGACATCTAATTGCCCACGTTCTGCTTTTAAGGCAGCTTCCAACTGCTCTAGTTGCTTGCTGACATTATCAGATTGATTTTGATTTGGCTGATTATTATTATCGTCTGAATCATCACTAGATTGTTTTTTGGCAAGTTCAAGCTGTGCAGTCAATTTTTGTTGCGATTCGCTCAAACTATTATAAAGCGTCTCAGTTTCATTTGCCAAAAGCTGACGATCCATCTCAATCAGCTGGGTCATAAATTCTTCATAACTAGTTTGGTCACTAACTCGCTGTTTGAGAAGACTATCAAAATTCTTTCCATAAGTGGCCTGAGAATTATCCAAGTCATCGAAAGCCTTAGCATAAGTTTCCAGAGTCGTCTTCAAAGAGTTATTGGCTTCGACAGATGAGGCAGACATACTAACCAACGTTGGGAAGATATTCTTAGACCCAATAGCAGACTCCAACAAGTTGGTTCGATAATTGCCAATATTGGTAATTTGCACCTCTGAACTAGCCTGCACATTTTGCTGAGCTGTATATAGATTGCTCAAGATACTTGCCATATACATATCAACCAACTGGCTATTTAGATCTGCGATAATATCCTTAGCCAGACTATTGGCCTCATTTTCAATCTGCTGATTTCCTGCAGCGTTAACTTTATAAGTGACGATTGTCCGATCTGCACTGATAGCATTGACATCTAGCACTTTTTCCGAAAAGTCACTTGGAATCGTCACGACCAGCTGGTATTTCCCACTTTCCAGGCCAGCATCTGCAGCTCCACGCGTCACGATGTACCAGTTTTGAGAGTCATCCCGTTCTAGATTTTTGACATAGCTAGCTCCAAGATTATACTCTTTCTTGTCAACCTTAACAGCCCGATCTTCATTGACGACCGCGACATTCAGCTTAGTCTTTTGATCTGTTTTGATTTTGCTGTCTCTAGCGCTGCTTGTATTCTTCTGCACTGCGACATTCAGCGTCACTACTGCAGCCAGCAAGGCGATGACTAAAACAACGTTTCCTATATACTTAAGTAATTTTTTATTTCCCATGGATGTAAATTTCTTTTTCTTTTTAAATTTTTTAGTTTACTGTTACATAAAAAAGCACACAGAAAGACACAAACAGCTCTAACAGTCTAATTCAGATGTTGATTCAGATTGTCAGAGCTTGCCTTTACATTGCAGTGATTTTCTTATCAAACATGAAAGAAACTGCCATTTTTTCATTTTTAATCTTTACAAAAATAGGAAGGCTCTTGCCTTCCTAAAGCCGTTATAACAAAATTAGTGAATTTGTGCAGCGATATCTTGGTCAGTTTGCTCAACAATGTCAGCAACTTTAACCAATTGAGCATTAATATCTTGAAGCAAGGTTGCAAATTCTCTGATTTTTGGAGTCAATTCATTGAATTGTGCTTCAAAGCTATCAAATGCAGAACCATCCCAGTTATCTGAGATAATACCTTGTTCACGAGTCAATTCATTAAGAACTTGAGTTACATTTTCAGAACCTTGAGTGTATCTTTGCGCAGATGTGCGTAGATCTTCTGGAGTTAATTTAATTTGTGCCATAGTTGTTTCTCCTTTAGCAAATTTATATAACGGGTACATTATATCAATAATCACTTTATGTTTCAAGTTTTTAAATATATTTTTTTAGAAAATATATTGACATGTTGTCAACCGAGTTCGTTTAAACGTCTGATACTATAGCGTTTTTGACTGTTAGATTCAAACCTTTAAAACCCCAATTTCTCAAAAATAAGCTGATAGTTTTCTTGGATTTGGTCTAGGCTAACAGTAATCTCCTCACGATTATAATTGTTCTTAACAGTCACCTGACCGCTTTCCACTTCGCTTTCACCCAAGGTGATAAGAGTTTTGGCTTTAAAGCTATCAGCCGACTTAAACTGAGCCTTGAGCTTGCGGTCTAGATAATCCCTTTCTGCCGCAAATCCTTGTGCGCGGAGAGCCTGCACTAACTCCAAAGCTCTGTCATTGGCACCAGCTCCTAAAACAGCTACATAAACATCCAGAGCGGTTTCAATCGGCAGCTCTACTCCTTGCTTGTCAAGTACGAGAAGCAAACGTTCCAAGCCCATACCAAAGCCGACACCTGGAGTTTCAGGGCCACCAAAGTAAGCTACCAACCCATCATAACGGCCGCCAGCACAAATAGTCAGCTGACTGCCAGCCACCTCTGTCGTAAACTCGAAAATGGTGTGATTATAGTAGTCTAGCCCACGGACCATGTTGGTATTGATGACATAAGGAATCTGCAAGGTCTCCAGCATGGATCGAACGGCCGCAAAGTAGGCACTGCTCTCCTCATCCAGATAGTCCAGAATAGACGGAGCACCTTCTACAGCCACCTTGTCCTCGGGCTCTTTAGAATCCAACACGCGCAGCGGATTCTCCTCCAAGCGACGTTGGCTATCTGCTGAAAGGCTAGCCTTCAGTGGAGTCAGATAATCAATCAAGGCCTGACGGTAAGCAGCTCTGCTCTCAGGATTCCCCAGCGAGTTAAGCTCCAAGCTGACATTGGTAATACCAATATCCTTGAAAAATTGAGCCGCCATGGCAATCATTTCTACATCTGTAGCAGGATTGCTAGAGCCAAAACACTCTGCACCAATCTGGTGAAACTCCCGCAGACGTCCAGCCTGAGGCCGCTCATAGCGAAACATAGAGCCCATATAGTAGACTTTGACAGGCTTTTGCACTTCAGGAGCAAAAAGTTTATTCTCTACATAAGAACGCACCACAGGTGCTGTCCCCTCTGGACGCAGCGTAATATGGCGGTCGCCCTTGTCATAGAAGTCATACATTTCCTTAGTCACAATGTCTGTCGTATCCCCGACCGAGCGGCTAATGACCTCATAGTGCTCAAAAATTGGCGTGCGGATTTCGCCATAATTGTATTTTCTAAACGTCTTGCGGGCAAAGTCTTCTACATACTGCCACTTGGCTGATTCTTGAGGAAGAATGTCCTGAGTTCCTTTAGGTTTTTGTAATTTCATCTTCTGACCTCCGCCTTCTTTAGTACTTATATTCTATCATAAGTCCTCCATTTTGAGGAGTCCGAAAGAGATTTTTCATTTGGAAGAACTAAATCCGTTTTCACGTTCCAAAATAGCTTGAAAAAAAGTCTGAATTGTGAGAAAATAAAAACAATTCAACTCAGAATAGAAGGGGATAGCCATGAGAGATGATATCAAAATCAATGATCGAGCAGCTGCAATTCAGGATAAATTGGTGGAGAAGCTCGAGCGTATTTACGATCCGGATGTAGAGCTGGATGTCTATAACTTAGGGCTGATTTATGAAATCAACTTAGACGAAAACGGCCACTGCAAGGTTGTCATGACCTTTACCGATACAGCCTGTGACTGTGCTGAGAGCCTGCCCATCGCCATTATGGACTCTCTTAAAAAAATAGATGAGATTGAAAGCACCTCTGTCGAAGTTACTTGGTCTCCTGCTTGGAAAATCACCCGTATCAGCCGTTTCGGCCGCATTGCTCTGGGAATCAGTCCTAGATAAGAAGACGACTAGTTCATCTACATTTAAAGTAAAAATATCAAACCCGCTAGAAAAACTAGCGGGTTCTTTTATCATATATAAGCTATTTTTTACCAGTTTCTTCTGGTTTCCAGAAGTCTGTAACAGCACCTTTAGCGGCAGAGGATACCATGTGAGCATATTTACCAAGTACCCCGCGACTATAAAGCGGTGGGATGGTCGTTTCTGCCTTGCGTTTCGCCAGCTCTTCGTCAGAGACTGCCATGGAAATTTCCTTGGTATCTTGGTCAACCGTGACCATATCGCCTGTACGAAGGTAGGCAATCGGGCCACCATCCTGAGCTTCCGGAGCAATGTGTCCGACAACCAGACCGTAAGTACCGCCTGAGAAGCGACCGTCAGTTAGAAGTGCCACCTTGTCTCCTTGGCCTTTCCCTACGATAATAGAAGAAAGTGACAGCATTTCTGGCATACCAGGGCCACCCTTTGGTCCAACGTAGCGAACTACAACCACGTCGCCATCGACCACTTCATCGGCCAGTACCGCATCAATAGCGGCTTCTTCCGAGTCAAAGACCTTGGCTGGTCCAACGTGACGACGCACTTTAACACCAGAAACCTTGGCAACAGCGCCGTCTGGAGCCAGATTACCATGCAAGATAATCAGCGGACCGTCCGCACGTTTTGGATTTTCAAGCGGCATAATGACCTTTTGACCTGGTGTCAGGTCAGCAAATTCTGCCAGATTCTCTGCCACAGTCTTACCTGTACAAGTGATGCGATCACCATGCAGGAAGCCGTTCGCCAAGAGATATTTCATCACAGCCGGTACCCCACCAACCTCATAAAGGTCTTGGAAGACATACTGACCAGATGGTTTCAAGTCAGCCAAATGCGGTACTTTCTCTTGAATGACATTAAAGTCATCAAGCGTCAGCTCAACATTGGCCGCGTGTGCCATGGCCAGCAAGTGCAGAGTAGCATTGGTCGAGCCACCCAGAGCCATGGTCACTGTGATTGCATCTTCAAAGGCTTCACGTGTCAAAATATCAGACGGCTTCAGCCCCATTTTCAGCATTTTCACAACAGCACGACCAGCTGCTTCGATATCCTCTTGCTTGTCCTTGGACTCAGCAGGGTGAGAAGAGGAGCCTGGCAAACTCATGCCTAGAACTTCAATTGCCGTCGCCATAGTATTGGCTGTATACATACCACCACAGCCACCAGGGCCAGGGCAGGCATTACACTCAATGCGTCGTACTTCCTCAGCCGTCAAGTCACCATGGTTCCATTTCCCGATTCCTTCAAAGACAGAAACCAAGTCAATGTCCTTGCCGTCCAGATTCCCCGGTGCAATCGTTCCGCCGTAGGCAAAGACAGCAGGAATATCCATGTTAGCAATGGCAATCATGGAGCCTGGCATATTTTTATCACAGCCCCCGATAGCTACAAAAGCATCCACATTATGCCCGCCCATGGCAGCCTCGATGGAGTCTGCGATAATGTCGCGTGAGGTCAGAGAGAAGCGCATGCCCGGCGTCCCCATGGCAATCCCGTCCGCAACCGTAATAGTCCCGTACTGAACAGGCCAAGCGCCCTCTGCTTTGATGCCTTCCTTGGCCAGCTTGCCCAAGTCATGCAAATGGATGTTACAAGGTGTATTTTCCGCCCAAGTGGAAATCACCCCAACAATAGGCGTTTCAAAATCTTTATCAGTCATCCCCGTCGCGCGAAGCATGGCACGGTTAGGAGATTTAACCATACTGTCATAAATCTTACTTCTGTGACGAATGTCCTTATCTGTCATATCTTTCCCTTTCATTACAGTAATCTTTGTGCTTTATTATACCACACTTAGGCTGTATTTTACAGAAGAAAATTTTTAAATTTTCAGAAGATTGGGAAAATATAGAGGCGGATTTGAAACTTTTTCCTATCAAGCAAAAAGAAGAAAAAAATCTGTCAAGTAACTTTACTTTACAAAAAAGTTTTGTTATACTGTTAAAGTTGATGAAAATCATCAAATTGAATCGAATTCACAATCTAAAAGGAGAAACAAACAATGGCAGTACCTGCACGTCGCACTTCCAAAGCGAAGAAAAACAAACGCCGCACTCACTACAAAGTGACAGCTCCAACTGTAACTTTTGACGAAACTACTGGTGATTACTCACGCTCTCACCGTGTATCCCTTAAAGGATACTACAAGGGCCGTAAGATTGCCAAAGCTGCTGCAGAAGAATAATAGAAGGGAGCTACCATGCGCGTAAATATCACACTTGAACACAAAGAATCTGGTGAACGCTTGTACCTTACTTCTAAAAACAAACGCAACACACCAGACCGTCTTCAATTGAAGAAATACTCACCAAAACTTCGCAAGCACGTTGTGTTTACAGAAGTGAAGTAAGCATTCAATACGAATCAATACAGAAGAAAAACGCTGATTTCAAGCGTTTTTTCTTTTTGCCAAATGCGATATATTGCACTGTATTTCAATTCAAACTCTACCTTTTTCTCTACCTTTTTTAGATAAATATATCATCTGGATATTGAAGTTAAGCCCTGCTATAATTTCGATGGCAGGGCTTTTTAATATTTGGTACACTACCTTCTTATCTATATTTTGATGGAGCTGAAGTTGACATCTACAAAGGTTAATGTTAAAATACATTCAAAAATATATTTGAATGAGGTGCTTTATGGTTCAAAATGTTGTTACTTCAATAATCCTGTATTCTGGGACAGCCGTAGACTTACTTATTATCCTAATGTTATTTTTTGCCAAAAGAAAAAGCAGAAAAGACATCATTAACATCTATTTAGGACAATTTCTAGGCTCTGTTAGTCTAATATTGCTAAGTTTACTTTTTGCATTTGTCTTAAATTATATTCCTAGTAAAGAGATTTTAGGTTTGCTCGGTTTGATTCCAATTTTCCTAGGACTCAAAGTTTTGCTTTTAGGAGATTCTGATGGAGAAGCTATTGCAAAAGATGGTTTGCGCAAAGATAATAAAAACTTGATTTTTCTAGTCGCTATGATTACTTTTGCAAGTTGTGGCGCTGACAATATTGGTGTTTTTGTCCCATATTTTATTACCTTAAATTTAGCGAATTTGATAGTGGCTTTACTTACCTTTCTAGTCATGATTTATCTCTTGGTTTTTTCTGCCCAAAAATTGGCACAAGTCCCTTCTGTTGGAGAAACTTTGGAAAAATATAGCAGATGGTTTATTGCCGTTGTCTATTTAGGATTGGGGATGTATATCCTGATTGAAAACAACAGCTTTGACATGCTATGGGCTGTGTAAGGCTAGGAGAAAAAATTATGAAAAAAGATAGTATCTGTCAAGTGGATGTTATAAATCAACAAAATGTTACAACCGCATCGAACTACCTTGAAAAGGAAAAAGTCCAAAAATCACTTCGCATTTTATCAAAATTTACCGATAATAAACAGATAAATATCATCTTTTATCTCCTTGCCGTCGAAGAACTCTGTGTCTGCGATATAGCCTGTTTATTAAATCTCAGTATGGCATCTGCCTCCCACCATCTTCGTAAACTAGCCAATCAAAACATCTTGGATACTAGAAGAGAGGGGAAAATTATATATTATTTTATAAAAGATGAGGAAATCAGAGATTTTTTTAATCAACTAGGATAACAACTATTTTTACTACTTTTCCATGATTATATATAGGACTTATCTATGAAATTTTTTGATGAAAATTACTCACAAGAAAGACCTACTCGTAGCAAATGTTTAAGAAAAAAGTATAATTTAAAGCAAACCGACTTGGACTATAAAGAAATTATTTTCTAAGATATTACCAAGTTTGTTGATGATTTGTTTTACCACTGCTTCAGCTCTATTATATTTAGAGATTTAGAAACTGTAGATAGAAGTGAAATAATTGAGATAAAGAAAAGCCTTTGAAATCAGTATTTCAAAGGCTTTTTTTCTTTTATTCGTTCTTAAACAAAAAATCGATCTTCTGTTTTTATGAGATTCACAGTTTCTCTGATATCTAACTGATCCGTATAAAGGAAATGCTCCTGAGTAATATTTTTAGCTAGAAACTCTTTTCTAGATTTGATTGATAAGTCACCCGTTCTTTCTATTTCATTTCTGGATAGGTCCCTTTCTTTAAGCTTTTCTTCTTCTGCCAGCAATACACAGTATTTTAATCTTGTTTGTCTGGCCTTTAAAAAATCTGTAATTTTTTTGATTTGTTCCTCGAATATGACATAGTCTATGATGATAGTCATGCTTCTATTAAGTAAATTGCTGGTAAGACTAATGATATTGTCCCAGAATAAATCCATGTAGTAGCCATCGTCTTCCCAAGGTGCTACTAAGCCGCTTTTAACCATTAAATAAATCATGTCGCCTTCTATCACAGCACTCTTGTCAAAAGAATAGGCTAATTCTTTACTGACACTGCTTTTTCCAACACCTGGAGGACCCGAAATGATATAAACACAATTTTCCAACCTAATACCTCTATACTCTACATACTTGCTCATATTATAGCATTTTTTGGAAAAAGATAAAAACGATGATTCATATACAAATTGAATACTCTAAGCAGCAAACTGCCTAGAGTATTCTGGTTTATGTCACTAGCAGGTCTCGAAAAGAATTATGCCTCCTCTTTCTGTCTGAGTTCAAAGAGATCTTCCACTTTAAGGTTAAAAACTTGAGCAATTTTGAGAGCCATTTCCAGCGAAGGGTTGTAGCGGTTATTTTCCAAGTGCAGAATTGTCTCGCGCCGCATGCCGATGCGGTCGGCTAGCTCCTGCTGGGTCATGCCCATGGATTCGCGAACGGATTTGAGATTAGTGATAATCTTGCTTTCCTTGGCCATGGTTATCCTCTCCGCTCCAAGATAAGATAGACAACTGCAAAGATGCAAATCAAGGCAGCTATGCTAATAAAGATCTGGCCCATGTAGAGAGTGAGAGAACCCATGTACCCAATGATAACTGCTAGGATCATCAGTGCGCCTAGTATAAAGACAAACATCAAGCTAGCTGCCTTAGCTAAATTAGCATAAAAGCGTTCGTCTGGAGTTTCCTTGACATTTTTCAAAGAGAAAAAACCAAATACAATCGCTTCAATAACGAGGCCAACTCCCAAAATCCATTCCTTAATACTGGATCCTTCGCTTGGGGTTGCAACCCAAATTCCTACTGTATAAAAAATGGTTGCTGCAAACAAAAGCATCGTGTATAGCTTAGCAGACAAGTCAAAAATAGTCTTTCCCTTACCTTTCTGACTCTTATGAGGCCATGGTTTCATGTGCAGCCAGCCCCAAATAGCTACAATCTGACCTAACACTGAAATACCGAGAATAATCAACTTGGGTCCCCAACTAAGATTGGAACCAAATAAAACAGTAAAATCAATAAAGAGAGCTGCGGCAATCATCGCAATGAGACCACCCGTTTTTTGACTTTTTTTCATGACAGACTCCTTTCCTTGTGTTAGAAATATTTAACATTCTTTATGTTATAAATATATCACACTTCAATTTGGAAAGCAAGAATTTATGTGCCAAGGTGGCAATTATTTGAAAAAATTATAAAATAAAAGCCCTCGCCAGATAAATAATTAGCAAGAGCTTGTGTTTCTATTGACTATTCATAGAGTAGTAAAGTCTCTTATTCCATCTCTCTGAGGTAGTTCAAAGCTTCGTTGAAGGTTTTGACAGGGACGATTTTCATTTTACTCTTGATTTTGATAGAAGCACGAAGTGCCTCATGGTAGTTAGAGCGCAGCTTGGGATTGTACTGGGCAATATCGGCGTCAATTGTATCATCAGGAACAAAGAAAATCTCGGCGCCTGCCTTATCTGCAGCCATGACCTTCATCTCTATCCCGCCAATCCGGCCAACATTTCCCTTGTGGTCAATCGTTCCAGTACCAGCAATAGTTTTTCCTTTGGTAATGTCTTCAGACACGAGCTGATTGTAAAGCTCCAGACTGAACATGAGTCCACCAGAAGGACCTGCTACACCGTTGCTCTTAAACTCGGTCAGAGGATTCATGGCAACACTGGCTTTAGATCCCAATTCGATTCCCAAACCAGGCTTACCAGTCGTCTCATCCACAATCACAGGACCGCTAGCCAAACCGATTACACCATTACGACTGTACTCAATTGATACCACATCGCCGACTGGCCGCTGTTCCATCTGATCAACGATGTCGTATGGGCTAGTGTAAGTCTGATTGTCAATCTTTAAAATCACATCGCCTCGCTGTAACTCCTTTGATAGAGGCGTCTCGCTGCTGATACCACCTACGTAAATCTCTTTATGCCTAATCTCAACTGTACGACCAGCAGCCTGATAAGCCACCTGCAAAGCATTGAGATGGGAAGAGCCCATAGTGCTGTTCTCTCGCTCTTCCCGTCCCTTCTCCTTATCGAAATAGTTTTCAGGAACAGAGACATACTCTGTTTCCAGCCTGTAATTAGGCAGCAGAGTTAAAAAGAGACTGAACACTCGGGCCTTGGAAACACCAACAGCCATGACATAGATTTTACCTTTTCCTTTATCAGTTCCTCCTTGAACTTGGACAAAGTCTTTGGCATTCAAAGCCGGCCTCACGGTCTCTAATTCATAAGGGAGAGGAATAAAGCCTATCCCAGTTAGCACCAAAGCTGTTATTAAGATTCTTGTTACTGATTTCATACCCTTCCTCTTGTTTCTATCAAGTATTGTCTGGTCTTTCTACTTCCTAAATTAATCACCAAAATCCACCACTTCTGCATCATTTTCCATCAGAGTATCGGCAAAAACTGTCCGAACAACCAGAACAAATACACAGTAAAAGCTACTGAAAACTAGGACAGGAATCATCTGAATCAGGCCAAGTAAATCATCCAGTTCCCCCAGCAAGGGACCAATATACTGCCTTATCAGATCCATCAGGAGATGAGTACCCAAGCCAATCATCCCACCAAAAGAAGCTAGAAAAAAGCTGAGCAGAACATAACGACCCCTGCGCTCCTTCATCAGCAGGACTGACTTTCTCAAACAGCCATAAAAAGAAAGCGGCTTGGCCAGATTGTCTCTGGAGCTAGTATCCTGAATGATATAGGACAGCAAAAAGAAGTGCGAATCAACCAGATAAGTGAAGAGCAGGTAAAAGACCATGAACAAGAAAGGAAAGAGAAACTGGAAAATCACAATGGCCTCTGGACTTACTGCTCTCCGATAAAAGGCAAAGAGACTAGCCACCCCAAGATTGATGCCGATTGCCGACCAACCCATGTACAGAATCAGAACCTGAACTGCACTGACAATGAAGGAATAAAAGAGGCGGGTAAGCAAGCCATCTGAGATACTGTACCAAACTGCATAGCCAAAATAGAGCTTAACCATCTGCGGATTTCGTATCACTGTCAAGGCAAATTTATTGACGTAAGCAAAACCGAAGGCAATTATAAATGCCAAACAAGTCAAGACTAAAATGGACCGGTAAGACCAACTCGAAACCAGCGGAAAAAGAAACCAGCCCAGCACTGCAAGCGGGATTCCGACCAGCAAAAGGCCTTTCAGCCAGACAAAATAATATTCTGTAACAAAAATCCAAGCTTCTCTGAAAACCCTTGTTACTTTTACATCATTCATCGTTCATTATCCTAAATCCTAAAACCCTTTCTAATTTTTTCATAAATATTAATCTCCAAAATTAACTATTTCCCGATCATAAGACATCAGGATGTCAGCCATAACCGAACGGGCTGCCAAGGCATAAATCAGCAAAAAGCCATTTATCATACTAACAATCATTCCCACAACATTAGACACGCCATCGCCAAAAAGTAAACTCAAAACTTCTATTAGACCCAATACTACAGGAATAAGCTTTAAGACAAGCTCTACCAGTAAGTAACGCCCCCTCTGACCATTCATACGAGAAAAGGACTTACCCAAGCTGCCAAAGGCTGACAGAGGACGCAAGAGGTTATCAGAGGAGTTGGTATCCTGAATAATATAGGGCAACAAGAAGAAGTGAGAGACGATAAAATAACTGTAAAACAAATGGAATACCAAGTTAAACATTGGTGCTATCAAAAACATCAGAAAGAGTATACTTGTCATTTTTTCTTGATTATTTACAGCCCAAATAGCCAAAGCATGCCAGATTTCCCGAACATTTGAACCAGGAACCCACATATGATACAAGTATACAAAAAGAAGTAACATAGCTAAGAAAAAGATGAAGACATAAATAGACATAGAAAGCAAACGCCCAAAAAAGCCATCAGAAATACTATAGCCAACAGCCCTCCAGAAGTTTCTTCGCACCATCTGCGGATTACGAACCATGGTCAAGGAAAACTTATGGATATAAGCAATCACAAAAGAACATAGAAATCCCAGCAGAATTATACTTGGAAGAAATGTAGAAGTCAATGGAGAAAAAAATAGAATTAACAGCCCCAGAATAAAAAATGGCAGTTGAATGATAGCAAGCCCTGCTGCCCATACAAAAAAGTAATCAACAGTCAATCCCCAGGCTTCCTTTAACACATCGCTTACGTCAAACTTTTTTTTCATAAATCCCCTAATTAAGTCATTTTTCGCCATAAAAGACGATGTAGATGTCGCAGAAGCAAGTTTTTTGATTTTTTAGTCCCGAGAGGATGATTAGGAATTTTTAGAGCCCCAGAGAGCAGCAAAAACTCCGTCAATCGCCTCACCAAGAAATTCTTCCTATAATAAAGCAAGCTGAGACACGATTGTCCCAGCCGCCTTAACCTTTTTTCAAAAAATTTCGAATACGAATCATAATCTTACTTGACCAAGTTTTGTCAGATGCGTATCTTACATTGATAGCAGCCATGCTCTTACCATTGTAGAACTGACCGCCAGGCTTGAGATAGTGCTCGCTGAGATAGCGGGCAACGGTATCTATACCATCGTCAAATGTTGCGAAATTTCCTGCGCTGGAAAAAGGACTGGAGTCATAAGCCATGAAACCAAACAGGTTGTGCTTGGCCTGAGCAATCTGACTGCGGCCGTAATCCGATTCGTGAATAGCCAGCCCTACGAGAAAAATTGCATTAACTCCATGATCTTTCTCTGCTTTTTTGAAAGCTTTTCCCAATCCAGCCATCGGTGTGCCAGCCAGACGACTATCAATGAAATCGGCTGACACTGTGCTTGGCACTGTTACATCTTCTGAAAAGACGACTGCTCCTGTCTTTTTGGCCTGAAACTGATCTGACACCTGGACTAAAGAGGGATCCAGACTGGCCTTTTCATTTGCCGCTAGGCGGCTGACAGGCAGCACACTGCCTGAAAGGACAGTAGCTGTCGCTAATGCTATGATAACTTTTTTCTTCCTAAACATTTTTTCTATCCATTTCTATTGTCGCTTTTGGTTTTCCTAGATTCCTCCCCAGAAATATAGGATGACCGCCATGATACTCATAGCAGGACCAAAAGGGACTTCTTCTTTCAACTTAAATTTGAATTTCTTAAAGATGGTTGCGATTAAGAGAATCGCTCCAGCCACAAAGAAAGAACCATATCCCAAAATCAGCGTATTCAAGGGGCTAAACCAACTGCTCAGGGCAGCTAAGTAGAGAATGTCTCCCATCCCGAAGGCCTCTTTCTTGTAATAAGCCTTGGCCCCAAAATAAATGAGAGAGTAGAGACCAGCGCCGACTAGCAGCGAAAAGAGCAGTTCCCAATTGAACTCATTGGTAAAAAACGTAACAGCCATACGGCCCAGCCAGAAAACCAGCAGAACCGAGTCCGAGATGTACTGAGTATCAAAATCGATATAACCGATAATGAGACAAAGTGACACCAAAAGACAGGCTGAAGCAACCATCCATGGCCCCTGATCTTGAAAGATCAGATAAGAGGCCAGCCAGAGCAGACCCGTCAGGAGCTCCACAATGAGATAGCGCGGTGAAATCGGCTCCTTACAGTGCTTGCATTTAAAGCCCTGCATGATAATCGACACAACCGGAATCAGCTCCACCGAAGTCAAGACATGGCCGCAGGACGGGCACATGGACCGACCTTTGGCAATGCTCTTTTCCAGTGGCACACGGTAGATGACGACATTGAAAAAGCTCCCAAATACGACACCTAATATAAATACTAAACTTGCAATCATAATTTTTCCCTTTTTATACTCTTTGAAAATCTCAGATGACGGTGTCAAACTTAGACTTCCCTTGAGTATCACTTAGATGCCAAAATAATGGATACTTGCCCCTCCTCCAAACTTAATGAAAATACCATATCTGTTTCTGTATTGTTTTGAATGGTCAATTCGGTCAAACCTTCAGCAGGCGTTCCGATGTTGAAATACTGTCCTCGATAGGAAATAACATTGGTCCGTGAAAAGGCGAGCTGCTGAATGGCATCTATAATCTGCTCAGCACCCTGACCATAAACTTCTTTATTATCCTTGTCCTTGACTGGCAGATAGCCAGACTCTGCATTCAAAGCGCCCAGCAACTCTGAGATTGACTTGGTCTCACCAGGAGCCAAGTAAACATTCTGCAGCTTGTAAAAGGCTGTTTTCATGTTTTGAGCTTGGGCAGCGTTAGTCGGCAGTGGTACTTCCTTACGCTCTATAAAGTGCGTATATTGACTCAGAAGCTCACTCTGATCTTCTGCTTCGACAGGCGTACTCTCAACCTTGACATCATCAAATTTACCAGTCTTGGCAATCTCCTCAGATGCTTGGATAAAAGCAGCAGGGTCAATCTTATAGCCATTAGACTTGTCTCCCACCTTTACATTAGACTCGCCGTCCATGACCAGATGATTGGTCGTTGGAAGCTGACTGAGAACATCAGGATGGGCAGCCAAGACATCATTTAAAGGTCTGAGCCAAAAGAGTCGATTGGGATAGATGGAAATCTGTAGATTTTCCTTGGTATCGAAAAACGGTGTAAACTTATCCCAGACTGTCTTGGCTGAAATATTATCCAGCCGCTTGAGCTCTTCTTCTGTGAAATAGCTCAGTCCTAAAAAGCGCATATCTACAGAGAAGTGTTGCCCCGTAGACAGCTGAAATGTAGCCTTATAGGGCAGTTCTCTGTAAACTTCAATCTCAGCTTCGCTCCGAGAGCGTACCTTCATAGAGGGGCGGCCATTGATACTCAGGTCAATCGTTGGATTAAAGACAAAAATGACATAAAATAAACTACCCAGCAGAAAGGCAGCAAGTGTCGCTGCTGGAAGTAGTTTTTGATATTTTGATGAAACCTTTCTTTTTCTTCTTGACATGAATCTCATCCCAACCTTATACTACGCATTCAGCTAAGCGGATAAGGAATTTACGGTCGATACGGCGAAGAAAATCAATGATGTCATCTGAAACAGTATCTCCGGCATTCAGGATAACTCCTCCATCTGCATTAACAAGATCTTTTTGCAGTGTTTTGCCTACCAGAAGACGTTTTTGCCGATCGATAAAGTCGTTGACAGCTTTCTTTGCTGCTGACTCTTCTTCAGCAACTGGCGCTGTGCTGATAGTTGTTTCTACTTCCTCAGCAGGGGCTGCCAATACTTCTTCCAAAGCAGCATCCAGACTCAGCGCTGCATCTGTTTCTTCAACTTCTTCTTCAGCTGGAGCTGTTGTTTCTTGTATCAAGTCTTGAACTTCTGGTTCTTCTGTTGTCTCTACGACTGCTTCAGAAAACTCCAACTCAGGAGCAGCAGCTCCCAGACCTACAGCAGCCAAGGCCTCTGTCAAATCTGTCGCAGCTTCTTCTTTTACATCTGCTTTTTCATCTACAACTGGCTCAAATACAGGTGCTTCAGCAACTACTTCCTCAATTTTTTCGGCAGGTTTTGCAGCTTCAGTCTCATGGAGCAGATCTGCTGCAGCCAGACGTCCCATTTCTACATCTGCTTCAAGATGAGGAGCTGTCTTTTTTTCATCATTGAGGATGATGTACTCTTTACCAATCATCAAGATGCGTGATTTAGGAATCTGAATTTCCTCGCTGGCATCTTCAGAATTAACCACCAAGTAACCAATTTCATTCTTTTCGTCAATATGATAGTCAACAACAGTTCCCACCTTGTTTCCATCAATTGTGATGACAATTTCGTCAAAGACGCTACCCTGCTTGTCGTTTAAGACCTTCAGATCGGCCTCTTCCAGCTCTTGAAAGACTGAGCTGTTTTCTACCATGACCGCAAAGTCACCGATGCCTTGGATGTTCTTGCTAGACAGCAAGGCAAAAGGCTGTTCAGACTGCTTTGACTTAATAACAAAAGTCAGATTGACCCCCTCGTCAACAAAAACTTCATGGACTTCACCCAGTCCCATCCCTTTTTCAATCTCAATGACAACGGTCCCTGTGATTGTTTTACAACTTTTCATAATTTCCCCTAAAACCCTTCTAATTGATTACAATCAATTGTATGTTTATATAGTATTAATTTTTCCCGATTTTGTCCAGCATGTTGAACGCTTCTTGACGAAGATTTTGATCGGAGCTGCCTTGGACAATTTCTTTCAGATAGCTCTCAGCTTCTTGAACTGCATTAGAAGCCAATAATTCCTGACTTTCCAGTAGGAGGAATTGGAAATAGACCTCTTTATCTCCCGCAGTTGCTGCAGCTGGTCTTGCTTCTGCTGCTTCCTCAGCCTTGAGGATATCAGTAATTTTCTGAAGTAAATCTTCTTCTGTTTCATCTGCAGCCGGAACGACTGGAGCTGCTTTGACTTGTGCTTCCTCAGCTTTGAGGATGTCAGCAATTCCCTTGAGCAAGTCTTCTTCTGTCTCATCTGCAACTGCTTCTTGAACAGGCTCAGCCTGTGTCCAAAGAGTGTCTTCAGAAACTGATTGAACAACCGCTGGTTCAGCAGCTTCTTCAAACTCAAACGTTTCTGATGCAGGTTCGAAGCTGCTTTCTTCCTCCCAAGTCTCTGCCACTTCAGCAGTCAAATCTTCCTCTTCAGATCCCAGCAAATCATGCTGAATCTGGCTGAGAATATCTTGATAACCCTGAATATCAGCACGATCACGGCTAACCATAGACTCTTCAGTAGCAGAAAATTCTGGCTCTGCAGCTGCTTGACTGAAGGCGGAATCCATCTTAGCTTGTGGTTCAACACCCGAGTCAGCAAAGAAGAGAGATTCTAAGCTGTTTGCTGCTTTTGACTCTTCTGCTCTAACTGGCTTGATATCTCCCGTAGCAGCAAAAACATCTTCTAGGCTGTTGCCTCCTACCTCTTCTGCCACTGGCTGCTGAGTTTGTTCTTGCTCAGTGAAGAATTCTTCCTCATCTTGAGAAACAACACCTGTCACCTCAACCGCCTGCGGTCTGAAGTTGCCATAGCTAGACTCCGTATAGGACATCGGTCTAATCTTAGACAGAACAGCTGTCTCAAAGGCTGGATCATCTATATCTGTATAGCCTTGATTGCCGGCTGCATTTGCTTCCGTAGGCTGAATCAGAGAGTTGGCCACCTTAATCTTAGTAGAACCCTTTCGGTGATGAAGCAGGGACTGCAAAAATTCATCATTGGCCTTTTGTGCGCTGTGGTCCATACCCACCATACCGACCTCAGCTGCCGCTAGCTGACTGTTTGGCTCATATTCTCCAAAGGCAGGAGCTGTAGCCAAGTTATCAACAGGGTAGAGAGGTTTTACTTTCTCAAATCTTGTCATATCCTTTTTGATAGAACGGTCTGCTAGGGTGCGACCAGAAGCAGATACTCTCTGCCTTGCCGGACTTTCCTCAGCCTGAACCCTTTCTTTACTTTCCTTTCTCATCCTACCGGTTGAAGCATTGGAAAAGTTCAAATCTCTAGCAGATGACAAGCTTGCTTCCTTAGCTTCCTTCCGCGAGCTCTTAGCATGCTTCTGGCTTCTGCTTCGCGCAGAAGCAGTTGCTCTCTTCTTGACTGGAGCTAGCTCCTGTGAAAAGAGCAGCACCATATAGACAGCCAAGGCCAAGGCACAGAGCCCAACAAAGGCTATGCCGGGAACTTGTTGAAAGAGGAATGGAGCACCAATCGCAAATAGCATGACCCATACTACGAGAAAAAGGCGCTTTATTAATGAAATCCTAGAAACAAATAAAATGCTAATCGTATGCAGCGCTATAAGCCCTGCTCCAAAAGGTAAAAAATATGCCATTTGAATATTTTCGACACCCCCCACTTTCTAAATGATATTAAACTTTTTCAATGCAAAACCAGTCTTGATTTTGTTTTTCCATAAACTCCATTAAAACCCAAAATAGACTCGGGCGTCTATTCTGAGTTTGCTTGTATTATACTTCAAATATCTCTATGTTTTAGTTTACTATAAATGCACCGTGAATACTAGTCTAATAACTTGGTTTTTAGCATTTTTTTAAGAAAAATTTACTCATGCTCTTGAAATTTTAAACCATAGACTTATTTGGTATTTTTTCAAAGTATTTTAGCTAACTACCAAGTTATTCACAGATAGGTTATCCAGCTTCATAGTCGTTTCAGGGCTTTCTCCGCTTGGAGTTTCGAAGTAGTAACCCACAATAGTCATTGGATAACTGAATCCTGGAATGTTTTCAGGATCGAAGCTAACTTCGCGCCAGCCAGTCCAGCTGTTGGGACGAATGACGTGAAGATAAATCTTCTGCCCACTGGCATTCTTGACAATCAAGCCAATCTTGCCCTGCCATTGATTAGACAGAGATAGAGAGAAGCTGATAGCATCCGGCTTATTGTTCAAGGATACATACGGTGCTGCAAATTCCATTTCATACATAGTAGAAGACTTGGTTGCTGGAATCTTAACCACATTGGAACCTGAACCCTCAAGGAAGTCCGTATTGTCAACAGTCACATCATACTGATTGCTGCCGCCTGACTGAGTCAGCTTAAGAGGTGACTCGAAGCGGTAGATAGTTGATGAATTGTAATAAGCTGACAGACCATCGTTCCGACTAGACTGAGTGCTAAGCTGCTCCAGATAAGACGGAGCCAGATTGGTACTGCTGTTAGCATTCGCGCTGCTAGTTGTATTGGTTGTTGCGGCCCCCAAACTGCCCTTATTACCAGTTGCATCTGTGCCGCCACCAGCTGTTGTTACAGATATAGAGCCTGCCTGCCAAGTCGGAATCGCAAATGGAGACTCCCAGTTAGCAAATTGAATAGGCGTCTTATCGACATTACTCTCCAGAGTCACATAGCGCTCGACGTCTTTAACCTGATAGAAACGCAGCTTGATTTTACCGCTGGTTAGATCAGGGTTTTTGTTTTCCTCTGTGCTAGATAGGCTTTTCTTTCCGCCCAATTCCAGTTCGCTGGAAACGATTTTTTGTTGATTGCCATCAATCAATTCCAACAATTTCAGAACCTGTGTATAAGTTCCTTCGAACTCAATGTCTGCTGTCATCTGCGTGATGTTGGTATTATTGGTCGTTCCGTTCCCTGGTGTCGCTGTATTAGCTGCCGTTGTTGTTGCAGTATTCGCATCTGATGAAGAGCTACTGCTAGATGAAGACGAGGACGATGTACCAGACGAGCTAGAGGTCGTACTGGATGAAGAAGACGTCTCACTCGAGCTTGAACTGCTAGTCGTACCAGAAGAGTTGGAGTTTTGACCCTTGGACGAAGTCGCAGCCAATCCCTCCTGCTGGAGTTCCAACTCTGTGCTCTCAGTATAGTTGACAGACTTGAATTTAATACCGCTTTCGTTGACTAGCTTGTCAATCAAGAAGATGAACTCCCCTTGATTGGTCGTACCATAGTATTTCTTAGCCTGATCCAGAGTCTTAGCATTCAATGTTTGGAGCTGTTTGGTAAGAGACTTTCTCTGACTAATCTTGGCATTCTTGCCTTCCAACTCTGTCGAGATAGTTGCATGCTCTTCAGCTAACTGCGCCATCCGTGTATAAGAATTTGTTACCAGATACCCACCACCAGCAAGTACCGCTACTCCTCCAACACAGGCCAACAATTTCTTGTCACGCTCATTTAAATTACTCAGGATTTTTTTCTTTTCTTTCTCATTTTTGCTCTTCATTGAAATCTACATCCTTCGTTAAAATTTTAATGTTAAACTTGTACACTGTATTGTTATCCTTTTCCTCGCGAGTAATGTTATCCACAAAAATATGGTTAAACTTCTCAGACTTACGAAGCTCTTCCTCAAACTTAGCGATAGAAAGATGCTCTTGAGACGAACCATTGATTTCTACATTGTCGTTATTAATCTTGATATCGTCAAAGACCAGGTTCCGTGTCACGTTTTTATTAAGGAAGTCCATAAAGGCTTTGTTTACTCGGTGCAGGCGGCGGAAATCACCTTCCAGGCTGGTAAAGAGAAGTTCGTCATTCTTGACCGTTACAATCTTATCTTCAGTCTCAGAGACTGCCTTCAGCTCTTGAGCCATCTCTGGACTCTTGAGCGTCTGCTCCGCTCGATCAATCTCACCTTGGAGGTGCATAGCGCTAAACTGGAAGAAGCCAATCAGCACAATCATAATCGCTGCAATCCCAGCAAAAGCGGAAATAGCAGCAAGTTTTAGTGGACTGGCTTTAGCCGGTGCCACATGATATTTTGAAAAGTAGTTTAAATCTCTCCGCATTAGTTTGCTCTCCTAATCAACATGGCTGTAGCCGGAATGAACTCCGCATTAAACTCGGCAGAACCTTCCCACAGTACATTCTCATAATCTACATTATCAATTGAGATGAATTCCCGATTCATGCTCTGCTTCAGAATAGCTGCCAACTGCCAGCAAATGTCCTGGTCACCAAAGACATAGAAACTGTCAATGTTGAGACCAGTCGATCCACTAAAGAAGTTTTCAGTATTGAGAATGTGGTTCTTCGCATCAGCCACCCACTCATCCAAGGCCCTCTTCAAGAGACCTGTATCCAGATCATCTGAAGCCACTGCTGGAAGCTTCTGCAATAGACTAGCGTCGTCTGCATAGCTCAGGATGTCCTTGTAGCCACGGTTGAGATAGTTGCTGGTCACAAACTTGCCTTCTGAGTAGAGATAGACACCAATGAAGCTCTTGCTCAGATGTACCATGCCGACATTTTCCTTGGTCAGCTTCTTAGCACGATTGTTAACCGCCTGAACGCGTTCCAGCCATTTTTCAAAGGTATTAGACTGAAGGTCAAAGACATAAGGTGTCAGCTTCAAATTCTCAGCCAAGCCCAGATATTGCTCTACCACGCCTTTTGGCACAGCATAGACCATGAGTGAGCGAGTATCTTCATCAAGCGGAAAAGCTGAATTAGACTCTTGCTCTTGGAACTGTATAACATAAGAAGTCGGATCAATATCCAGATATTGCTGGAGCTCGTAAGATACCAAGCCCTCAATATCCTCATCATTCTGCACACTAGCTGCCACATCAACCGAACGGGCGATGATATTGGTATTGCCCAGAGCAAAGAAAGCGTACTTAGCAGTGATTGCATGCTGCTCCATCAGTTCGCTGATAATATTTTTGAGAGTAATCGGATCGATAATCTCACTATTCAGTACAACACCTTCTGGCAGATTGGCAGATGCCATCTTGATAATCTCCAGCTCATTGCGCTTCTGTCTAGCAACAACCAGATAGACTGATTCGTCAGTGAAGTCAATGGCCATCAGATTGCCCTTGATTGGTTTACCAAACATAGTGTAAGGTGCATGCATTCTAGTGACCGGTTGACTCGCCACACCACTGCCTTTCTTAGCAAAGAGCGAACGATTTCCAGACTTAGCAGGCATGTCATCACTGCCACTATTCTTAGAAAAGAGCGGCTTGTTGAGCTTGGTTAAGAAGCTCCCTTTTGCCGTTGACTTTTCCTCATCGTCAAAGTCTTCTTGACGATCTGACTTGATCTGAACTCCTTGAATAGATAAGTGTTCTTTATGTTTCCCTTTTGATGAGAAGAGCGGTTTATTTAATTTTCCTAAAAATGAGCCTTTTTTCTCATTATCTTCTTCGTCCAGAGCTCTTCTGCGCCCCTTGGACGAAAACATATTTTTTGCCATAATCTCCTAATCTCCCTTATTTTTCCTAAAAACTATTTCCTTGTTAGCTTGCCTTATACTTATCGCGGAAGTATTCAGCTAGCTTGTTTATATCCGGATCTCTCAAAGCTGTTGTATAAATAGCAAACTCATTAATGTAAGTATTACCGCTAAAAATGACCTTACCACTGCTAAAGTTATGAGTCACTTGAGTACTGCTTAGTCTTATGTTCTCGGTATGTACTAACTCACCATTAACGAAAACTTCTATAACTAGACTTGTGTTGTTCACTACAGCACTCCGCACTTGGATAGAATTATCTTTGTTATAATCTATCCTCACTGATGACGGTTGCTGCCCCCCACTGTTATCTACGCTTTTATCTGTTTTAATAAAATCTAATCTACCATCTGCCTCTAGATTAATACCCCAAGACAAAGTGTTGTCTAACTGATAAGTCAGAATTTTCCCTGACTGCTGACGATTTCCAAGCAGGATAGATGTTGTCAGACCATTGCTAAAGTCTCTCGTAAATCCCATTTCTTTTTTATCGTTTGGTTTATCACTAAGAGCAATGAATTGACGTGGCTGTTTAATAGCTTCCTCATAGTAGCTCAACACCGGATAGTTACCAACATACGGCTGATTTGGCTTGGCGTGATTTTGAATGTCAGTATCTGTATGAGAGACTCCATCAGAAGGTAAAAGAGATTTACTTCCATCCCCATTCTTCTGCAAAATCAAATCAGCATCCGTATGAACCTCTAAATTATTAGTGACAGGAAGTCCCATTACCCAAATACGTTTTTCAGCCTCTTGGTACTCGCCAACACGACCGAAAGAGTTAATAGCTCTTGCCGCATAAGTTAAATACTTCCCTCGCATACTATCAGTAATAGTAAACTTCCTATTGGATAAATTAGGTTTTAGAGTAAAATCTCCCGGCATACTTGGAAAGACAATGCGGGAATTGTTGCTTGCGATTCTATTTCCTGGTGTACCAATAGGAACAAGACGTTCCCCGTCTTTTTCAATGTTTCTATCACCTTCAAACCAACCAGATTCAAGATGAATTTTAGATTTGTTATTTTGCTGTCCCTGATTCAGACTTGCTTCTCCTTCTGGGGCATCTTCTCCAACATAGTAGAACCCCTTTGAGTCTTTAAGTCTAACAGATAGGTCAGTTGGGATATCGAGGACACTTTCCTTGGCATTCGCTACAAAAAGACGAAGAACTTTCTTTTTATCATCATAAGAGAGGGTCTGACCTTTGACAGGTATGGACCGAGAAGCCTCGTTTCCCTTCCGATAGACAAAGTTTTCTGTCTCTGTTCCGTGTCCACCTTCTCGCTTAATCTGAGATAGTCTCTTCTCAAAGGACTCCTGCGCATCAAAGTTTTCAATATTTTGACCTCGCTGACGCATAATAGATTGATAACCCGTTGAGAAGAAGGCCAATAACGAAACAGTAACGACAGACAGAATAATCAAGGATATCAGAACTTCCACAAGGGTCACACCCTTTCTCTTTTGTAAAAAGTGCTGTTTCATATTTCCTCCTTACTACGGTCCATTTACAAACCACAAATCTTGCTCCACTTGCTTTTTGATATCAGCAAATGTCTGCTCAAGCTGCTTATCATCTGATACATCCGTATAGCTAGTTTCTGGAACCCCTTCTTTAATAGCAGCAGTTAACCTACTTCCCTGCTGCTTGTCAGCTTCCTTCGCTGAAAAACCAATGACATTTACTCGCTTGATTCCTTTTTTAAACTGCTTTGCAACCTCACCAGAATATTCTATAGATCCATCTACTGCCCAGCTAGGATTCCCACCTGCAAAAGCAGAGTTTGCTCGGGTCGAATGGAAGCCCGTTGATAAGTCATACCTCCAAGTATTAAAATAAGCCTGGTTTACGAATCCATCCCTTGTTCTAGTTTCAATCTTATTTCCCCAATAATTATATTGAGGACCCACCATATAAGAATTTGGTACCCCATCTGTCAGTAGAACTACATATTTAAGTTGGGCCGCATTGCTTTGAAGACTAACCATTCCATAACGAAGACCATCACCTGGATTAGTTGCATGTTCTGGATTCAGATTATCAATCGCACTATTAATAGAAGTTAGCCCCTTGTCTAGCTCAATAAAATTTTGCTGTACAAAGCTAGCATGAGAATTAAACTGAACAAGATTGACACTGACATTTCCGATTGGCTGAAGATCCGCCATCATCTTCTTAGTCTTTTCTCTCAGGATATCAATACGACTTCTATTTTTCAGTGGGTTATTAGAATAAGGATTTACTTTTTCTGTACCATCCAAGCTGAACTCCATAGAACCAGAAGCATCAAAGACAAAACTGATTGCTACGTTAGCTTGACCTTCGATTGGATCGTCACGATAAGCCAGAGCTATGCCTCTTTTCCCTTTAGCAACCTTAGAAAACACTTGCTTAGTATTAAGAGCTGACATAGCTGTGTGTATACTCAGCTGATTTTGAGAACCTGCGTATTTCCCTTTCAGTTCATAAGAAACCAGACGATTATCCTTGTAGTCATCATTTTTCTTAAAATCTAACTCCATTTTCAAATCATAGAGTGATTTTGTTCCTAGCTCCCTGATTATCCAATCGTTATTTGCTTTATCCCATATATAGTTGAGAATTTTTTTCCCATCCTCAGAAAGCCCAACATAACTCCAGCCTTTAGTAAATTTTGATTTATTGCCATATTTAGAATCATCAAGGATGAAAATCGCTGTAGATTTACTGATAGTTCTATCCACATATTGCATGGAAGTTCTCATATCTGCCTGAATGGATGCTTCTTGTTGAATCAGCTTTCGGCTTGTGAACATGGTATTAAAGATGACTCCCACAATCAGCAGAACCATTGAAGTTAGCATGATACTAACCATCAACTCGACCAGAGTGAAACCTTTTTTTAATTTGTTCATCTGCTCTCCTTTATTCATTTGTAACTAATCGCCCCTTTTCCGAACGAATCCCACTAGTAGCCCATTTAAAGACGACTGTGTGCTCATAATAACTTTTACTTCCAGTAAGATAGGATTTGGAAACTATTGTAATATAATAATTCTCGCTTCCACTAGTAGCCCCTTCAAAGGATCCATTGATTTCAATCTCTGCTTTGGCGCCATCCTTAAAAGTGTGAGTTGATTTGATTGGCTCCCTAGATCTATTTCGACTTTCAGCCCGAGCTCCAAATTCATTATAAAGAATTTTTCCACCTTCATCGCCAAAATAAGCTCCTAGAGCTAGCTGAGAACCTGAAGTCGCTGCATACTTTGCTTTCATATAACTATACATCCGTTGAGTCTGCACCTGCCCCGTGTCCACGATAGATGCCATGATACCCAGCATAGCCACCAATAGTACAATGGTCACAATAACCATAGGCAGGGTTGAGCCTTGTCTTTTTTTTCCTTTCATGGATAATATCTCCTAATTTTCTCTTTTGATATTGCCAAAATAGTTGTCATCATCTGACAACTACTTTGGTAATATCCGACTGCCAAGGCAGTCGGAATAGAGATTTTCTCTAATTTTCTATTATTAGCTAGCGCTATTAGATCTCCAGTCAAACTCCCAAGTAATAGGCTTCCCGCCACTAGCAGGTGTATAAGTCGAAATCAGCTTATGACTCGTCTTATTAACCTCATGGGCAATCTTGCCATTATCTGCTGCGAGGGTCTTAGAAAGCTCTCCTGAACCCTGAGATTCTTTGGCTATATAAGGTTTGAGCGCATCAAGGTCTGGCACATCAGCTGTTTCTGGCTCGACTTGCGAGCCAATATAGGACTGCACAGCCTGAACCAGCTGACGATGTTCCGACTGGATGCGTGCCTTGCGAGCCGTGTCCTGGAAAGAAACAAGAGAAGGAATAGCGACTGCTGCGAGAACTGCGATAATGATAATTACCACAATCAACTCAACCAAGGTAAAACCTTTACCTTTTTTCTTCAAGTCCTGACGGAACTTTTGCAGTTTCTTTAGCATTCGTTGATGTTCTCCCTATTTTTACATCTAACTTTTTATTATTGTGAATTACTGTTTTCTTTCCAGTCATAAGTCCATTTCTTAGGTGTACCACCACTTGCTGGAGTATAAGTTGAAATCAACTTGTTACCAGTAATTACGTGTGCAGCATGCTTGTCTTTTCCATCTTTAGCAAGAGTATCAGCAAGCTCACCAGATTGTTGTGAGTTCTTAGCGATATAAGGCTTCAGATCGTTCATTGTTGGAGCTGTGGCATTTTCAGGATCTACTTGTGAACCAAGATAAGATTGAATAGCTGATACCAACTGACGGTGTTCTGTTTCGATACGGCTCTTACGCGCACTGTCTTGGAAGCCTGTGATAGCTGGGATAGCGACCGCTGCAAGAACAGCAATGATGATGATTACGACAATCAACTCAACCAAGGTAAAACCTCTACCTTTTTTCTTCAAGTCCTGACGGAACTTTTGCAATTTGTTTAACATTTGAATAGTTCTCCTATTTCTTTTTTCTTATTATATTTAATTTCTTTGTAAGTATCCCAAAGGCAGGGTTTTACTAGACTTTGAGATAACATCTTCAATTACAACGCTAGTTTTTAATTTTCCACCGTTAAGTGGAAAATTCGCTAGATAAATTAAGGTGTTGCAGTTGCAGCGCTGTTTTCTTTCCAGTCGTAGGTCCATTTCTTAGGTGTACCACCACTTGCTGGAGTATAAGTTGAAATCAACTTGTTACCAGTAATTACGTGTGCAGCATGCTTGTCTTTTCCGTCTTTAGCAAGAGTATCAGCAAGGTCACCAGATTGTTGTGAGTTCTTAGCGATATAAGGCTTCAGATCGTTCATTGTTGGAGCTGTAGCATTCTCAGGATCCACTTGAGAACCAAGATAAGATTGAATAGCTGATACCAATTGACGGTGTTCTGTTTCGATACGGCTCTTACGCGCACTGTCTTGGAAGCCTGTGATAGCTGGGATTGCTACCGCTGCCAGAACAGCGATGATGATGATTACGACAATCAATTCAACCAAGGTAAAACCTTTACCCTTTTTCTTCAAGTCCTGACGGAACTTTTGCAATTTGTTTAACATTTGAATAGTTCTCCTATTTCTTTTTCATATATTTTATTATATTCGCCCACAGAGGCATTTGTTTTGTTCCTAGCTGGGAGACCCCACAAACTCCCAGTATCAGAACGGTTTTCCTAACTTTTTGTGCAGAGTAAGTACTCTGCGAATCCTAACTTTTTATTTAATAATCTTTTATTGATTTGCTTCAGCGCCCTGTTGAACGGCATTCGCAATTTCAAACATTGGCAACATAACCGAAGCAACGATTCCTCCGATGATGACACCCATGATAATGATCATGGCCGGCTCCAAGAGCGAGAGCAGTTGCTTGATAGCTGCTTCAAGCTCTTCTTCGTAAAAATCCGAGGTCTTATTCAGCATGGACTCCAGAGACCCAGACTCCTCACCGATCTTGACCATCGAGAGCATCATTGGAGGGAAGAGACCTGTCGAGGTCAGCATACCCGTTAGACGTTCCCCTTTTTGCAGACCTTCATTGGCGATTCTCAGCTTGTCAATAACAACAGCATTATTAGTCGTTGCAGCAGCCGAATCAATAGCCTCTACCAGAGGGATACCCGCACTGGTAAGAGTAGCCAAGGTGCTGGCGAAACGAGCAGTAACAATCTTCTGCATTGGTCCTTTGACAACTGGCATCTTGAGCTTGAGCTGGTCCAGCTGGTAGCGTCCTGCCTCAGTACTGCGATAACGCAGGAATAGGAAGACTAGAAGCCCAACCCCTCCAAAGAGGATATACCAGTAAGATTGAACGAAGTTACTAGCTGCCAAGACGATACGTGTCGGCAAAGGTAAGGCAACACCACTCTGCTCAAAGATTCCCGAGAAGTTGGGGATAACGACATAGAGCAAGACCAAGGTGGCAGCTACTGCCAGAAAGGCAAGGACCGCTGGATAGATCATGGCTCCACGAATCTGGCGACTGGTCTTGAGCTCCTTATTATAGTGCTCAGACATTCTTTCCAGTACCTCGTCTAGCTTACCAGTCTTTTCGCCGGCCTGTACCATACGGATTAAGAGGTCGGGAAAGAGACCATTTTGCTCAATTAGAGCCTTGGACAGCTGATTCCCTTCCTTCAGGCCTTTACTGATAACCTTCAGACTTGCCTTCAAGTTTTTGGCATCTGTCTGCTGCTCTAAGATATCCACTGCATTGTTGAGCGGGATACCCGAGTTTAGCATAACCGACATCTGCTTACAGAAGAGCGATATGTCCTTGAGCTTGATCTTCTTACTTTGGAAAAGGACAATCTCCTTAGAGCCCATGACCTTTTCTTCGACACTGATTGGCTTACCTTTGAGACGGATCCGATTGACGGCGTCCGTCCGGTTAGGCGCGTCCACCTCTAGTGTAACGACTCCTTGCCTAGTGTCTAAGTATTTACAAACATATACTGTCATGCTCTAGTACCCCACTATTCCTAGGGATTTTTCAACTTGAGCGCGGTCCACTGAGTAAGACAGCAGCGTTCTCTGATCGATGACATTGCGACGATAGAGTCCCATGAGCGAAGTGTCCATGGTAATCATGCCTAGCTGAGCCCCTGTTTGGATTGGCGTCAGCAGCTGGTGGGTCTTCCCTTCGCGAATGAGGTTGCGAATAGCGGGTGTTCCCAGCATGATTTCAAAGGCAGCCACACGACCCTTGCCGGTCGCTGTACGCATAAGTTGCTGCGATACAACCCCTTCCATAACGGCGGAGAGCTGTACACGGATCTGCTCTTGCTGCTCGGCTGGAAATACGTCGATAATCCGGTCCATGGTGTTTACGGCACCGACCGTGTGGAGGGTTGACAGGACTAAGTGACCTGTTTCCGCCGCACGCAGAGCGATTTCAATCGTTTCTTTATCCCGCATCTCACCGACTAGGATGACATCTGGGTCCTGACGAAGGGCACCGCGTAGGGCATTTCCGAAGCTCTGCGTATCCGCTCCCAGCTCACGCTGGTTGACCAAGCACTTATTATGTGTGTGCATGTACTCGATCGGATCTTCAATCGTGATGATGTGCTCATCCCGCAAGCTGTTCATGTAGTTGATCATGGTTGCCAGGGTCGTTGACTTTCCGCTTCCTGTTGGCCCGGTAACCAATATCAGCCCCCGGCGTTTCTCAGCTAGCTTTTTGATAACTGGTGGCAATCCCAGAGATTCCATAGATGGAATATCCTTGGGAATGACCCGCAAGGCAATCCCGCAGTTGTTTTTCTGCTTAAAGATATTGACCCGCAAGCGATAGCCATTGTCGACCTCATAGGCACAGTCCACTTCACCGACTTCTAAAAGATGAGCAATCTGCTTCTCATTTAAAATATGCTTGGTGAAGCGAACCGTGTCTTCGTTGGTCAAAATTGTATTGTTGAGTTGTGTTAACCTCCCGTGCAGACGCATGGTTGGCTCAGCGCCAACCGTGAAGTGGATATCTGATGCACCCGCTTCAATCGCCTGCTTAATTAACTCATCCAAATTCATCCTAAACTTCCCCTTCTAGACTGAAGGCAATCTTCATTGCTTCTTCAATCGTTGTAGTCCCCTGTTTTGCGATATCAATGGCCTCCTCCGCCAAGTCTCGCATACCATTTTTCTTAGCTTCTGCTCGAAGCTGTGACGTTGTTCCACCATCATTAATTAGTGACTTAATCTCCCGTGTCACCGCCATGATTTCGTGGATGGCAATACGTCCATAGTATCCCGTACCGCTGCAGTAGTTGCAGCCGCGTCCGCGATACAAGGTGTCTCCCTTGTGAATACCGATACCTGCATGTTCATTTGTTTCTACAGTGTACTCAGTCTTACACTTAGGACAGATACGCTTAATCAAGCGCTGTGCGATAATACCGACAGTCGCCGTTGAGACCAGATAAGGCTTGATGCCCATATCGACCAAACGGTTGACTGTACTAGCTGTGTCATTGGTGTGGATAGTCGAGAGAACGACGTGACCAGTGATAGCGGCCCGAACCGCGATACTAGCTGTCTCTTCGTCCCGAATTTCCCCCAAGAGAACGATGTCCGGGTCCTGACGCAGGATACTTCTCAAACCACTCGCAAAGGTCAGTCCAGCTTTGTTATTTACCTGAACTTGGTTGACCCCTTCCAATCGGTACTCAACCGGATCTTCAACGGTGATGATATTTTTTCCTACATCATTGAGCTCACGGAGCGCTGTGTAGAGAGTGGTTGTCTTTCCGCTTCCCGTAGGACCAGTCAGCAAGATAATGCCTTCTGGCGCCTTAAGAATATCTTCAAAGAGCTTCTGGTTGGTTGGCGAGAATCCCAGCTCCTCTTTACTAAGGAGAGTTGCATTCCGGCTCAAAATCCGAATAACGATTTTTTCACCGAATACAGTAGGCAAGACTGAAACCCGCATATCGACTTCTTTGCCGTCGATGGTTGTCTCAATCCGTCCATCCTGAGGAATCCGCCGCTCGGCGATGTCCAGACCACTCATGATCTTAATCCGTGTCGCAATGGCTGAGTGAGCATTGGCTTTCAACTGCATGTTTTCCACCAAAGTCCCGTCAACCCGGAAACGAACACGAACAACTTTTTCAAAGGGCTCAATATGGATATCGCTGGTCCGCGTCTTGATTGCCTGACTGATAATCGAGTCAATCAAACGTACAACCGGAGCGTTTTTGATTTCTAGATCTTCTTCGACGATCTCTTCATCCACATTAAAACCTTCGATTTCGGTCGCTGCCTGTTGGGCTTCTTCTCCTTTGGAATAGTATTGATCGATATACTTCTCAATATCATCCCGAAAAGTTACATAAGGTTCTACCGCCATCTTAGAGACGATTTTAACATCGTCTAGGGCGATATAGTTGCTTGGGTCTGCCATTGCAACTATTAATTTCGGTTCTTCATCCGTTTCTCCATCGGTGAAGGCAATCGGAATCAATCCATGACGTTTAGCAACTTTTTCTGAAACCTTCTCGACAGCTTCCTTTTCTATCACAAACTGTGATAGATTGACATGAGGTACACGATAATAGTAACTCATGACTTTCAGCATATCTTCTTCTGTCACATAGCCCTTGCTGATTAGATATCTCTCTAACTGCATGTTTGATTGTGGCATATCTTGAAGAATTTCTTCTTTTTGAGCTGCCGTTATCAGATTGAATTGAACCAATATAGCGATTAGTGCCATTTGTTTCTCCTGTCTGTGATTTTTTTGTAAAAATCCTTCAATTCTTTCTATGCGTTAATAGATAACAGCTTTCTTAAAAAAATCTCCCTCGCTTAAAGTTTTCTTTAAGGTTTCTTTAAGCTTTTTAAGTTAGGCTAGTACATGGAAAATTTACCAATAGAACCAAACTTAATGTTTTAAGTTAGATGCTTTGAGCAGTATCTCCATTTGATAAACCTAGTAAACAGTCCTTAAACCAATCCTAGGATTGACAAGGGCGTTTTAGATTTGTCAAAAGGGGCGCAAAAAAGCAGATGCCAAAAACATTTGTTCTTGCGTTCTTAAATACTATACAAAGCAAGTTCTCTTGCAAAAATTTCTCATGCTTTTAGATGCAGGTTAAACCGTGTGTGTGTGAAGTTGGTTTAACCCGAATCATCAAGCAGCCAGTGCCATAAGATAAGAATTCTTGTCTTATGGCTTTTCTTTTTACCGATATGCATATTTTGGTAGGAAATGCTAGGAACAAAAGCTTTATTTGCTTTAAAAAACATTTACCTATCACAGTATATGATATAATTGACAACTTGTCAACAGGTTTGCCTCGAAAAAAATGACTGCATTTAAAAAAATGTTTAATTTTGACAAAACCTTGTTATATCAAGCTTTTTGACACTTTTTTAAAGCGTTTTTTTACTTCGAGGATAAAAAAAGCAATTTTTTTTGAGGAAATTTCCCCTTTACTGCTTCTTTTTCAACCTTCAGATGGACAGTGTGACAGCATCTGTCCTCTTCTAATCGGTAGTCGATATGCTTAGGAAAGGCGCTTCAGGACAAGGCTTAGCAAGCTTTGCCTGTTTCTTCCTACCCAATAGTATATGCTAAAGAAAAAGCATTGTCAATGCATTTGCATTTTATTAGATGTAAAACCTATCTAAAAATGCACAATGTACTCAGCTTGTCTATTTTTTATAGAAAAACCACAAAATCAAAAAGGCTAGAATTTTCAGAAAGGGAAAAAGACATATTAAATAAGAAGAAAATTGTAAAAAAAGAACCAGTTGAGTGATGGAAATTAGACTGTATAACGAAAAACAGCCCGAAATATCGGACTGCAGAGATATGTTTACAGTAGTACTATTTAAATATGAGGTTTTAAATCACTCTCCCCACCTAAACACCACTCTTCATGCTCTTCCAAGCTGCTATCCGTCTGGATAGTGATTTTGGTGATGCCATAGGCTTGCAATTCTTGACGCAGAATAGTTTGGGTCTCAGCCAGCAGCTCTGGGTTTTCAAGACAGATATGGATCATGGCAAATTTTTCCAAACCGTCTGTGGTCCAGACATTGAGCTGAGTAATAGCCTGAACGTTTTCAACCGCCAGAATTTCCTGATAAAGCTGGCTCAGATCAATATCGCTTGGGATGTGATCCAGAAAAATCTTGATATTTTCCCAGAACTTAGGCAAGGCCTTGCTGAGGATGAAGCCTGCAATAAGTAAGGAAAGCAGCGGATCTAGAAAATACCAGTCGGTAAAGCGCAAAACGATAGAGACTAGAATAACAGCCACCCAGCCCAGAATGTCCTCTAAGAAATGGAGACTGAGAATGGACTCATTATGACTGTGTCCATGACCATGGCCTACCACCTTGCTGGCTGCTAGATTGACTATAATGGCAAAGATACCCAGCACCAGCATGCCGTCATAATTGACCTTTTCAGGCGCAAAGACCTTGGGTACATTCTCGATAATCACCAAGGTTGAGCCGACCAGCAAGATGACCGAGGTCAGCAGGGCTCCTAAAAGGCTATAACGCTTGTAGCCCAGAGTGTATTTCTTGTCTTCTTTTTTATTAGAAATTTTTTCAAAAAGGGTAGAGAGTCCGATAGCCATCGCGTCTCCTGTGTCATGTACGGCATCAGCTAGTACAGCGCTGGAATTGAACATAAAGCCAAAGATAAACTCAAGAATGGCAAAGGAAAAGTTTAACAGAAAGGCAATGGTCATATTTTTACTAGATTTCACGGCAGCCTCCTTTCAGTTTAGCAAAATTTATAGTATAATGTAATCAAAACGGAACACCTTGTTCAGTTTTCTTCATCTTTATTATCCCTTATTCTCAGAAAGGAAACAAGAAGCAATTGAGGGGCTTTGTCCGTTACTGAACAATCCTGCTCTTTTGTTCCGAAACGCTATGGACAGACGAGTCAAGAAATCACGCGCAGCTATTTACCAAGCTTTTATCAGCCTGCTGCATCAAAAAAGCTATGAAAGCATCACCGTGCAAGAAATCATCGACCTGGCAGACGTTGGCCGGTCGACTTTTTATGCCCATTTCGATACCAAGGAAGCCTTGCTGGAGGAGGTTTGCCAAGACCTCTTTCAGCATACCTTTCTTGAACGCGACGACGGCAAGGATCTCTTTGAAGCAACCACCCACATTTTCAAGCATTTCCAAAAGAATCAGGACAAGATTGCAACCTTGCTGCTTTCGAAAAATATCTATTTCACCAATCGCTTAAAGATTGAGCTGGAAAACTATCTCTTTCCGATGATTCAGGAACAGCTCCTGCGAAAAAAATCTCAGCTACCAGAGCCCTTTCTGAGAAATTACGTGACTTCTACCTTTGTGGAGACGGTCAGCTGGTGGCTCCAGCAGAAGAAAACATTGCCAGAAACAATTATCAGCCAGTATTTTCTGGATTTGATGGACTGATTTTATTTTGATATTTATATAGGAGGAAACTTTACTTTATGAAAAAGCAACATTCGAAATTTTTACTTCCAGGCATTCTGATGGTGGGGGTTGTCCTACGGGCGCCTTTTGCAGTGCTGCCCGTTGTTCTGGGCGATATTGCCAAGGGGCTGCAAGTTCCCGTCAACTCTCTGGGACTGCTGACTAGCCTGCCCTTGATCATGTTTGCCCTCTGCTCAGCCTTTTCCCCACGCCTGGCTCAAAAGGTCGGTCTGGAAAAGCTCTTTACCATAGCCATGATTGTGCTGACTCTGGGCTCTTTTATTCGTATCTTTAACCTGCCTCTACTCTATGCAGGTACAATCATGCTAGGGGCTGCTATCGCCGTCTTAAATGTGCTCCTGCCTAATGTCATTCAGGCCAATCAGCCAGAGAAAATTGGATTTTTAACCACGCTTTATATCACTTCTATGGGACTGGCCATCTCAGTCATGTCTCCCTTGGCTGCGCCTATTGTTCGCTTAGCTGGCTGGAAAGGACTGATTCTCGTCCTGACCCTCATCTGCTTACTGGCCTGCTTAATCTGGCTTCCCAACAGCCGGCACAATCACAAACTGACTAGTAAAAACCGCGAGCAGCAAATGGGCTCCCTGCTAAAAAATCCTAGAGTATGGGCTCTGATTGTTTTCGGTGGCCTGCAGTCCTTACTCTTTTATACGGCTATCACTTGGCTACCGACTCTTGGGCAGTTGGCTGGACTTTCCAATGATGCTACTGGTTTCTTGGCCTCTGTCTTTTCCTTTATCAGTCTTCCTCTGGCTATGACGATACCTAGTCTGACAACGCGTCTATCCGCTAAAAAACGCTTAGGAATGATTGCTCTCTTTTCTGTAACTGGTATGGTTGGTCTAGGTATGCTGCTGGTCAAGACAGATTCCTTTGTCTACTGGTTCATCCTCAATCTGCTAATCGGTATATCCGTCAGCGCCCTCTTCCCCTACCTCATGGTTACTTTCTCGCTCAAAACCAGTACTCCTGAGCAAACCGCTCAGCTATCTGGCTTAGCCCAGACTGGTGGTTATATTCTGGCCGCCTTTGGACCTAGTCTCTTTGGATACAGCTTTGATTTATTCCATTCATGGACTCCAGCCATCCTCATTCTCATTGGCTTGGCTGCCATCGTGACACTAACACTCTTTTACATTGAGAAGTTTGACAAGATATAATATAGACGAAAAAACGCTTAGAAATCCTAAGCGTTTTTGCAATAGTTGAGGCACTCTTCCAGGTCCACATCCCGCTCTAAGTGCTCTGGTGTCCAAGGAATCAAGATATCCGGTTCAACTCCCCTGTCATTCATGCCCTTTCCTTGATCAATTCTAGTGTCACGTGAAGTGGGAAACAGGAGCTCATAGTCACCAAAATCCTTCACGCAGCAATTGGAATAATCTAAAATTCCCATAGTCGGACGCCCTAGGACCGTAACCTTGGGCATCTTTTTCATAGTATCAACAAAATTATCACCTGAAGACCCACAGGTAACATCTGCTAGTACAAAGACTTTTTCAGGTCGAGCTAGGCCTAGGACGTCTGGCAGAAAGTTTTGATTGCTATCCTCATCGCCATAAAGGACATAACCTTTTCCCCGATTCTCTTCCAACTCTTTTAGAAATTCTTTGAGAATCTGGTGAGTTTCTGCTGACAAGTTTGGATCTTCTAGGATATTTTGCATCAGTTGCTGACGCAAATCAACATTTCTATCAGTGTAGAGAATCTCCATCCCATCATCGCTCGGCAAATCTAAGTCACTGAAAGCCTTCCCCTGAGGGAGAGTATATTTGAAAAGTGGATAATAAAGCGAGTCCGTCCCGCCATAATTGACTCGAACATCAATGATTAAATACTTGGCCTGCTCAATTGCTGCCTGACTGTCTGCATATAGCTGACTGATAGCAGCCTCATCCGTAAAATCTTCTAACTTGAGATAAACGATGTCCTCAGAAAGATTGCGCCATTCAAACTGCGGTGACTTATTTGGGTGAGCGGTTGGCTGAACATGCAGTTGCTCTTCCTTGCCATTGCGGACTACTGTAACTTCTCCGGCATGCTCCACAAAATAAGCCCACTCCTTGTGCTGTCGCTCTGGTGTGGAACTGACAAAATAATCCTTGTGCTCTTGATAAACCTGAGGCAAGGCTTTCCCATCCAAGGCTAGAATCTGGTCTCCACGTTTCAGCCCCGTGTCACTATTTGCCTGCAGGACGCAGAGGCTGTCTTGGTAGTATCTTAGCTTAAATCCGAGCGGTTGCGTTTCCTTAAGCCCAAACCAAACATGAGACAAAATCCCAAAACTGGCTATATAACAATGCATCTGGTAAAGAAAGTCCTCTTGGCTCATCTGGTCTGTGATACGCACTCGATATTCCTCGGGATTTGCACCCATGATGTCTTTCTTTGTAGAGGAATCCTCTCGCATAATTTCTACGACTTGCTCAAAAATCTCTGTTTTCTTCATCTTTTACTCCTTCTTCCAAGTGTCCTCATCATCCAGCAGGCCTCGCTTGGGCACTTTTGAGACATGACGATTGCCGGCCACATAAAAGCCTAAGGGCTCCTCCCGCCAGGCATCTGTGCAGGTCACGCCAATCCGCGAACGGCTGGCAATCTGATTGGGAGTCAGATCATGGGCTAATTGCAGACTGGAAGTCGCTAAACTCTGTCCATCAAAGCGCTTATCAATCCCAGCATACTTGGTTAACTTGCCGGGGCCGTTAGCTAAAAGTCGGCCATCCGGCAGCTCCAAGGCTCGAATCAGTACGGCTTCAGCAACATTTTCAGCCTTGGTCACCAGATTCAGCATCTGATGGCCATGAATCTGATAGACATACCAGTGACCAGCTGACAGATACATGGATTCATTCTTAGGGGAGCGGCGCCCTCCAGCAGAATGACAGGCACTATCCTGACCTCCTAGATAGGCTTCTGTTTCGACAATTCGGCCTAGCTTCTGGCCATTTAGAATCAATTGCATACCTAGCAAAGCTCGCGCTGCTGCAACTGTGTCTGTCTCGATTAGTTTATGAAAATCTCTTGATAACATAGGTTGATTATAGCATGATTTCTCCATTTACAGAGGAAAAGAAATGTTGCAAAAATGTTATTTTTCTCCTTCTCACGGACAAGAATTGTGTTACAAAACAATTACATGCTGAATAAGCAGGAAATCGTGGAAAAGCTTATAAAGTCTATGTCTTTTCTAATTATTTTGCATATATTTTGTAACATTTTTATTAACAGAGTATGTTATTTATGTATCAATCCGGTTTTTCATTGCTTCAAATGAAATATTTGTTTAATATTATACTAGAAGGAGGGGTAAGATGAAAAAATTATCTAAAATTTCTTTATTTTTATTACCACTAATTGCACTTTTCTTTTTGGCGGCTTGCGGAAATTCTGCGGATAAGAAGACTGAAGAAAGCTCAAGTTCCAGCTCAAGCGTATCTTCTTCATCTAAAGCTAAGACAAGCTCTAGCAGCACATCTGAAGAAAGCGGTAGTGCCAAAGTCAACGTAAACGGCGGTGATACCAGCGTTAATGTAAATGGTGATGACGAAAGCGGCGATGCTTCTGTTGAAACTAACGGAGACGGTAGTGCTAACGTACAAACTGACAACGCTGGTGTTAGCGTAAATGAAGATGGCGTTCATGTTCAAGGCGGCGGCGTTGATGTTAAGGTCGGCAGCGATGGATCTGTCAATATCCAAACACCTTAATTGAAAAACATATTTCGATTATTATAATTCATGAAAACCGAGATTTGCTCGGTTTTTTGATTTTCTCCAATGTATTTTTTTAAAAAACTTATAAATAATTAAAAAGACTTGTAAAAACTTATTTCTTGTGTTATACTCTATTTAGAAAAGCAAGGAGGGCCAAGTATGTACCAAGAACAACGCTTAGCTGAAATCTTAGAGCTCTTGGCTAAGAAAAAACAGCTGTCAGCCAAGGATATGATTGAGCATTTTCAGGTTTCTAAAGATACTATTCGGCGAGATTTTTCAATTTTAAGCGAGCGTAGGCTTGTGCAGCGCACCCACGGAGGTATTATCCCGCTGGATACTAGCCGGCAAATCCCCTCCTTTAACGACCGCATCAACCAACTAAGTCAAGAAAAAAAGGCTATTGCTCAGAAGGCTCATGACTTTCTCAAGCCGGAGCAGATTGCTTTCTTTGATGTCTCAACCATCGTTCTCCATCTGGCTCAGCGCATCAAGGAGCCTATGACAATCTATTCCCATTCTCTGGATAATGCAATCATGCTGAGCAGTCAGGACAAAGTGGACTTTCACCTCTTAGGCGGGAAATTTTATCCCAAAAACCGATTCTACTACGCGCTCAATGAAGCAGAGCTGTTGCAGCAAATTTCCTTTGACATTGCCTTTATAGGGGCAGCCAGTGTCTCTGACGGTCTGGTCAGTTTTGAAGACGAGGCTGATGCTCACCTGAAAAGACTGGCTTTAAAGCACACCAAGACTAAAATCCTGCTGGCTGAGCAAGACAAATGGCAGAAAGAGTCCAAGTACATCCTAGGCCCTGTCAGCGGCTTTGACTACTGGATTACGGACCAAGAGCCCAGCCCTGAAGTCCAAGAATTAATCGGAGACAAGATTAAAATAATTTATTAAATCGATCCATTAGACACATAGGAGGACGACCCATGACAAAACAAGCGATTCGCCTGATTATCAGCGACATTGACGGCACCATTTTGGATGACCAGCATCAAGTAGATCCTAAACTCAAGGACATGATTCCCCTGCTAAGCCGAGAAAAAATCCCTTTCGTTCTCGCTTCTGCTCGCTCTCCTCTAGGCATGGAGCCGATTGCGCGTGAGCTGGGACTGGGAGATAATCCGTTAGCCTGCTACAATGGCGCTCTGGTCATCAAGGGTGACCCGCAAGCTTACGAGACCATTATCGAGCACCCTCTAGACAAGAAAGAGATCCGCACTTTTCTAGAACTGGTCAAGGCTGAATTTCCTAGCGTGTCCATCAATCTCTACTCTGGCAAGGATTGGATTGCTGATCGTCTGGATAAATGGGTGCAGATAGAGGCAGAGATTACAGGTGAGCAGCCGATAATTCAGAATGTACTAATGCCAGTGCTGGATGTTCTAATGCCTGCTCACAAGTTACTCCTCATTGATGAAGCGCCTGTCATCCAGAAACTTTACGGCTACCTGCAGACTTTAGACTTTCCCAAGACAGCCTTCTACCTTTCTAAGGACAACTACATGGAAGTCACGGCCAAGCATGTCTCCAAGGAGCAAGCCTTATACGAAATTGCCCAGCACTATCAAGTGCCTCTAGAGCAGGTCATGACAATCGGAGACAACTTCAATGACCTTCCTATGCTGCGCTTGGCTGGACTTGGAGTCGCTATGGGCAATGCCCCCGAAGCAGTCAAAACCGAGGCAAAAGCCGTTACCAAAAGCAACAATGAGCACGGGGTCGCGGAAGCTGTAGAAAAGTATGTTTTGATATAACCTAAAAAATCTGCCCTTGAGCAGATTTTTTTATTGATGATAGTCATAAGCCAGGCGAGGGCTGCCATCAGCCACATAAATAATGCCGCACTCCCTAAAGCCGTAGTTCAGGACAGCAGCCTGCATAGGCTGATTGTCCGTATGGGTATCGATTCGCAAGTAGGGAATCTGCTGGCAGCAAAAATCAAAGACCTGACGGGATAACCCTCTGACTTGCCCGTTCGAGGCGATGCGGTGAATGGTGCCGTAAGGCTCCACAAAATGCCAGGCTCCCTTTTCGATGACCTGATAGGTCGGGTCTTCTCCAATGATAAAAGCAAAGGTGCCGACCAGCTGCCCTTCTTCCTCGACAACAAAGGAATGGCCAGCCACAATATCTTCCTCAATCAAACTCGCGCTAGGATAGCCTCCATCCCACTGAGTCGGATTGCCCTGGTCTTTCATGAACTGACGGGCCACATCATAAATCGCCATAATGGCTGGGATATCTTCTATTTGGGACAAACGAATCTTCATCTTTCCTCCTTTATAAAAATAAGGCTGGAAAGTCCCAACCTTATTTGAATTCTTCTGGTTTGCCAGTATACTGAGACCATTCCTTGCTGAAGAAGCGGTCATTGATCTGGTAGTTTGGCGCCGGCTGTGGATTGGCTACAAAAGGATCAACCGCCTTATCAAAGGCCAGCCAGCCATTCCAGCCCATGTGAATAGTGTCCTGCATGAAGTAAGGCTTATCGCCGTCCTTAGAAAAATCAGCAATGTTGGTAAAACCCTGACTTTCCAGCTGGTAACGAATCTTAGCCACTGTTCGCTGGTACATTTCTGGACTGAGTCCTGTATACTCCATCCACTTAGAATTGACCGGTGGAATGATGAAGATGACATTGGTCTTTGACTTGGCGAACTGGTCCAGAACCAGCTGCAAGTCGTTGTACTCAGGAGATTTTTCATAAGATTGCTTGGTTTGAAAACCTCTGAGCTTGGCAACCTTGCCGGCCAGACGGGTCTTGTAAAATTGATTGTCTATGCCGAATTGATTGTTATTGGTCTTCTTCTTGGCTTCTGCTGTAGCAATCTCTTCCAAAGCCTGATAGGAGAAGGTGTCTGGCAAATCAGCCATATAAGGCAAAATTCGCTGGTCATAGTTTTCATTATTGAGGGCAGCAAAGTTGCTAAAAAAAGCATCTTGGCGCTCATTAAGATGAGCCATCATCTCAATATGACGCTCTTCAAAGCTGCTCAGCTTTTTCCCTTCAGACAGCTTCTGCACGCTCTCTGCCATAGCAACATCTGGATAGAGCTGCAGGAGGCGCTGGGCTGCATATTGCGCCGCCGCATCTCCTTGCTGCTGAGACAGATAGGCCGTCAGCTGATCACTGTTAAAGTACTGCTGAAAGGCCGAAGCATCATAGCCAGTCTTGGTAAACCACTGGGGCGACACTACATAGACCGCCGTTTGCCCCTCCAACTCAGAGGACATCTGCTGCATACCAAAGTACTGATTAAATGATGCCGCCCCGCGCTGGCCTAGAAAATAAGGCCGGTAGGAGCGATCGTATTTCTCAGCCAGCACTGCCGGATGCATGCTATCAAAGCGCAGCCATTCGCTAGATCCAAAGAAGGGCACAAAGCGCATCTTCTTATCGGTCAAGGCTGTCACTTTCTTACTGCGGCTTTTGAAGTTTTCTGCTGTCAGGGTCACTGCTGAGCGCTTCTCTGCTTCTATATCATGCTTTTTATCAAGCGGATAGAAGAAAAAGAGCAGGGCAACCATGGCCATAGCGCAGAAAACCGGCCCCAGAATCAGCCAGAGTCGCTTAAGCATTGCGAAGCTCCGTTACGCCTTCAACGATTTTATTGGCTGTGTTCCAGTCATCGCGGCCAAACTCTGACACTGGCACGCGAATGTCAAAACGGTTTTCCAACTCAACAATCAGCTCGACCGTTCCCATACTGTCTAGGACACCCGCATCAAACAAATCCTCGTCCATCATGTCTGACACATCTTCCATAAATAGTTCTTCAATAATTTCAATTACTTCTGCTTTTATATCCATTTTTCTTCCTCATTCATTTTTATTTTTTAAACCAAAGCTCATTTAAAAATCCAGAAAAGATTAAAAATGAGAACATGACTGCGTGAAAGGTCACCACAATCCCCAAAGCTTGGGTCCATTTATTGTCTGGCAGAGGCGGAAGCCCCTTAGCCTTGCGCTCTTTGTTTAGCGTTTTCTTCTTGCGCAGCCAGGCATCATTGACGACCAGACCAGCTCCATGAAAGAGACCGTAAGCGATATAGTACCAGGTCACTCCATGCCAGAAGCCCATAATCAACATGTTAATCAGATAGGCCACACTAGAGGTCGTGTTGCGGTTTTTAAAGACCTTGTTGCGCATGAGCACCATGACTAGCCGCATAAAGACAAAGTCACGGAACCAGAAGGACAGGCTCATGTGCCAGCGATTCCAGAATTCTTTCAAATCTCGAGAGAGAAAAGGCTTATCAAAGTTGATAGGGCTCTTGATTCCCATGAGATTAGAAATAGCTAGCGCAAACATCGAATAACCGGCAAAGTCAAAGAAGAGATCCAGACCAAAGACATACATGACGCCCAGAGTTCCCAGATTAAAGAAACCGCCGGTATAGAGAGCGTAGGTCTTGACATGCCCCAGCAAGAGATGTCCAAAGATATGTGCTAGGATAAACTTATAAAGGAAGCCTAGCATGATATACTTGACAGACTGCTCCAGCATATCCAGCAGCTCATCTCGCTCAGGAATGTTCAAATAGTCTTCATTGAAACGCTTAAAACGGTCAATGGGGCCACTCGAAAAGGTCGGCATGAAGAGCAGAAATCGCAGGAACTCCCAGAGCGTGAATTCTGTCAGAACTCCATCGCGCATTTCAATCATCATCCCTACCGAACGAAAGGTCAGATAGGAAATCCCCAAAAAGCCAAAGAGAGACTGATGACCGCTGATTGCGGGCTCTACCTTGACAAGCACAAGCGGCAGAACCGCTAGCAAGGTATGCAGATAAAAGATCCACTTGTTGTCCCGCGACCGGCGATAGAGCTTGTATGAATAAACCCAAACTATCTGCCAGATGACATAGCCCAGTAAAGCACAAAGCTGCGCCAGACTGGGACCTGTCAGCATCAGGACGATAAAGACCAAACTGACCAAGGCTTCATAAAGGGGGAAGCGTTTCTTAAAGAAAAGTCCGACAAAGATTGGCAGAACTGCCAGAACGATATAAACAAAGTAAACTGGATTGCCGTAGGGTTCCAAGTGAGGCAGCTGTTTCAAGAAATCCATCATCGCTTATTGACCTCGCTAATCAGCCCCTTGATGTCAATCTTGCCATTTGGAGTCAGAGGCAGGGTCTCTCGATAGAGGAACTTAGACGGCATCATGTAGGACATCATGATATCCTGCAGATCTTCCTTGATTGCCTTGGTAATATCGATTTCCCGCTCAAACTGCTCAGCCACACCGTCTTTGAGGATGACGTAGGCAAGCAGATTTTGGACCTTTTGGTCCTTATTGTAGCGGGGCACAGCCACTGCAGATTCAACGTATTTCGATTTGTTGAGGTTTTGAGACACATCCTCCAGCTCAATACGGAAACCATTAAACTTGATCTGGAAGTCCATCCGGCCGCCGTAGAGCAGCAAGCCTTCATCTGTCATCGATCCGACATCTCCTGTATGATAGGCTGGCAGACCTTCAAATTCAAAGAAGGCCTCCGCTGTCTTCTCAGGATTATTCAGATAGCCTTTGGATACGGCTGGCCCACAGACGATGATTTCTCCCTGCTGGCCATTCGGTACTTTCTGCCCTTCTTCGTCAATGACAAAGGTCGGAGAGTCCGCCTTGGTATACCCAATCGGTAGGCGCTTGTAATTTTGCAGCATCTCATCTGTCACTGCTACTGCAGACAGGGCCACTGTTGCCTCAGTCGGACCATAGGCATTGATAATGCGAGCTTGAGGGAAGCGATCGCGCAGCTTCTGAGCTGTCTTGACTGTCAACTCCTCGCCATCAAAATAGAAATGTGTCAGCTGAGGCAGCTTCTGGCTGTTAAAGTCATCCGACAGCAAGGCCATGTCCGCAAAGGAAGGTGTCGAAGTCCAGATAGCAATAGGCAGACTGAGAATCGTCTCAAACAGCTGCTTGAAATCCTGAGTCACAGCCGAAGGCAGGGCAAAAAGAGTTCCTCCCAAGGCCAAAGTCGGCGCCCAGTACATGACTGACAAGTCAAAAGAATAAGGCGGCTGAGCCAACATTTGAGGACGCTCCGGAGTCGCAAACTCCTTATCTGTAATCATCCAATTCGTAAAGCTGAGCAGATTATTGTGGGAAATCTGCACTCCCTTAGGCTTGCCAGTTGTCCCTGATGTGAAAATAATATAGTAGTTGTCATCTCCCTGCACCGGATAGCTAAGCTCATAGGACGCTCCCTCTCTGAAGGCTGTATGAACTTGCTCCGCACTAAAAATAGGAGTTGCCACATCTACCAGCGGAAAATCATTGATGGCAATAATCAAGCTAGGCTCAGCAACTTCCACAATCGCTGCCACGCGCTCCAAGGCTGAATGGCTGTCGATAGGAATGTAGGCATGACCAGACTTGGTCAAGGCCACAAAAGTAGCCAGCATTTCGTATTCCTGACCGCCAAAGACCACAACCGGAGACTTGTCAGGAAGTCCCAAACGGTCAATCTGAGCCGCCAACGAATCGGAATCCTTCTTTAAATCGCCATAAGTATGAACTTGACCTAAAATATCATAGACCGGAAAATCCGGCTGTACCTGAGCAAAATGCTCAATCGCTTCAATCATATCATGTATCACTTTATTTGACATTATTTCCTACTCTCTCACATTAAAATTCATTATAGATAAAGCCACCCTGACCCTGACCCAGATAGCTAAAGAAATAAAGCAAGGCCAGAAAGATAACAAAATATAGTAGGGTTTGGCCCAAAAACTTATATAGGGTTTGATGTTTTTTCATTGATCTCTCTTATATTTTTAGTTAGACTTACACCATTTTACCATTTTATGGAAGATGTTTTCAACACAAAAGCTAAGGAAGATGTAAAGTTCTTGTAAGGAAGAAAGGTACTTTGATGTTCCTTATAAACAGCCATTAAAAGACTTTTTAAAAAAATATATAAAAATTTTATATATTTTGCTTGACTTTTTCCCTAAGAGGTTGTAGACTATATATAGAAAGATTATATATAAATATTTTACACAAGGAGGTGGTCCTATGTCTTTCCCCACATCATCGGCTTTGATTGAGTTTCTCATCTTAGCCATCCTTGAAAAAGACGATTCCTACGGTTATGAAATCAGCCAGACAATCAAGCTGATTGCCAATATCAAAGAATCAACACTTTACCCTATTCTGAAGAAGCTGGAGCAAAATGACTGCCTCACGACTTATTCGCAGGAGTACCAAGGACGAAAACGAAAATACTATTCACTCACTGCCTACGGGCATGAACATTTACTCACTCTAAAAGAAGAGTGGCAAACTTATACCATGACCATCAGCGGTATCATAGAAGGGAGCATCCGTCATGACAAGAACCGAGTATCTAGCTGATCTAGAAAAATATCTGAAAAAACTGCCACGCAAGGACTACCAGGAAGCTATGGATTACTTCACTGAGTACTTCGACGAGGTAGGCCCAGAGGGCGAGGCGGCTGCTATTGCTGAGCTTGGTAGCCCTAAGGAAGCGGCCCACGAGATTATGTTGAATCTTTTGGACAAAAAAGTCGAGGAAGATAATCAAGACAGCAGTTCCTCAAAAAACACTAAGAACATCGTCCAGATTGCTATCCTATCCATTTTGGCAGCACCTTTGGCTATTCCGCTCTTTATAGTAGCAGCACTTTTGACTTTCGTTTTCTTCCTCTTCGTCTTTATCTTTGCTCTAGTCATGGCTATAGGTGCCTTTGCCTTCTTTATCTTCGGAATCAGCCTGATCTGGGACACTTTGACAGTGGGACTGACAACATCGATCCCGGCCTTCCTGTTCACTCTGGGGCTCAGTGTTCTAGCTCTGGGACTGTCCGGCATCTTCTACGCAGGCATTTCTCCTGTTACTCAGTTTGGCAAGGCTGGCTTTGTCAAACTAGCTCAACTTTTCGCAAAGAAGGGAGCACGTCATGGCTAACATCAAATTGAAAAAACCTCTTTTATCCGCAGCTATTTTAGCCTGCCTCTTTGGTGGAGCCCTGACAACTATCGGCTCCATTACAGGCGGTGTCAACGACTTGATCAATTCTGCCAAAAGCAAGGTAAAACTAACGAAAAAAGAAGAAAGTTTCTCTGATCTTTCTTCCCTAAATATTAATTTAGCAGCTAGAAACCTCGTCATCAGCGAATCTCCTAATGACAAGGCTCACTTGACCTATTACCAAAGAGACGGCAACTATCAGATTGGCGGCAGCATGCTTGGAAAAATAACAACAAGTTCTGAAAATGGAAACTTAAACATCAAGGAAGATGGTGCAGACTCCTTCCACATAAGCACTGACATCCGCTCCTTCCACATAAGCACTGGCATCCGCTCCTTACTCAGCTTATTTGACCAAGAATCTCAGGAGAAGCGTACTGTGGAGCTTTCCCTGCCCAAGGGGACCAAGCTTGAGACATTCAGCGGCAGTTCGTCATTAGGAGATGTTACGCTGTCCAATCTATCAGCCAAAAATGCTGACTTCTCTCTATCTCAGGGCTCGTTGACTGTGAATGATGGCCAATTCGCATCTGGTAAATTTAAGAACTCTCTGGGAGAGATTACCATCAATAACAGTCAGATTAGCTCTGGAAAAATCATTGATTCTTCGGGTACCATCACTCTGAGCAACAGCCAGTTCGCATCTGGCGAAATATCAAACTCTCTGGGAGAGGTCAATCTAAACTCGAGCAAAATCTCCGACAGCACTCTGAAAATCTCAAGCGGCTCACTGAACTCTGAACAGTTGGAATTAGCTGGTACAATCTCTATCACTAATCAACTGGGCGATATTAATCTGCATCTGGTTTCTGGCAGTTTGTCGCAGCTATCCTTTGATCTGAAAACGGATCTAGGTGAAATTGACATCCCTAGTAGTATAAGTGTAGAGCACTCCAAAGGCCATGAACTTGGCGGCTCTGCCATCCGTAAAGTCGAAAATCCGACAACTACACTTACTGCCAGCGTCGAAAGCGGTAGCATTAAGCTCAGCGAATAAATCATAGAAAAGAATATATACAATCAGGGAGTCTTCAGCGGCTCCCTTTTTTTGATAAAAATTCCCGCACTGCCCTAAGATTGCTTTACAGGCCTTGGCCTTTGTGCTATGATATTCTATAAAAATTTATCATAAGGAGGTCCCTATGAAAAAACTCACACCTGGTATGCACATTCGGGTCGTTAGCCCCTCAGCGTCAATCGAACACATCGGTGGCTTTGAGGCCAATCTAGCCGCCAAGGAGCGCTTGGAAAAACTAGGATTTACCGTGTCTTTTTCGGAGCATTATCTAGAAAATGATATGCTAGACTCTGCCTCCATCGAAAGCCGGGTGGCAGACATCCATGCTGCCTTCGCAGATGAGTCCGTTGATGCTATTCTGGCCACTATCGGCGGTTTCAACTGCAATGAGCTCCTGCCCTATCTGGACTTTGAGTTGATTGCTAGAAATCCTAAGATTTTCTGCGGCTACTCAGACACAACAGCCTTGCTCAGCGCTATTTATAGCAAGACCGGCATGAAAACCTACATGGGACCGTCCTACTCTAGCTTTAAGATGGATGCCTTGCAGGACTATCAGACTGAGAGCTGGCTCAAGGCCGTCAGCCAGACTTCTTATGAATTGACTCCTAGTGAAAAATGGGGCGACAATGCTTGGTATCTGCCCGATGCCCCACTAACCTTCCATGAAACGAAGTGGAAAGTTTATCATCACGGACAAGCCCAAGCCACTGTTATCGGCGGTAATCTTTCCACCTTCTCGCTCCTACGTGGTACGCCCTATGCCCCAACAGATGAAAACTATGTCCTCTTTGTTGAAGAGGCGGAGGAAGATCATTATGTGGAGTTTGAGCGCAATTTAGCTGCCCTCCTTCAGGCCTATCCTAACCCGCAGGCCCTTCTCATCGGCCGCTTTCCAAAAGAATGTCAGATGACAGAGGAACTGCTCCTCTATATCTTGGATAAACATCCTATTCTAAAGACAATTCCTGTCCTCTATGACTTGGACTTTGCTCATACTCAGCCACTCTTTACCATCACCATCGGTGCTCAAGTGACGGTGGATACGGAAAAATTATCTATCAGAATTGATGAATAGCAAGAATCCTCATTCCAGCTGGAATGAGGATTCTTCTTTTTCATTAGGCACTATTTCATTGTTATCTCATCGGCTTTTTTATCGTCCACCAAAACCGCCTTGGCCGCCTGGGGCACCGCCACCACCAGGTCCACCAGCGCCAGGTCCATCTGCCGTGATTTCTGTTCGGCTCTCACCATTGACCGTGATGGTACCTCCAGTGTAGGTAGCTGTTCCGTCAAAGTCAAAGGCAGATACCGTAGAAGTAATATCCAAGTTTCCTCCTGACATAATGACATCGCCGTTGGAGTCGATAGCATCGGTATCGCCTTCACCGACCTCGACCTTGATATCGCCATCGGTAATCTTGATAAAGATATCAGCGCCAGTTACGTCACTAGCTGCATTGATACCATCGTCTGTCGCATAAAGGTCCAGCTTGCCGCCATTAATGGTGACATTGGTTCCTTCCAGAGCTTCTACACTCTTAGAAACTGTAATCGTTCCACCATCAATCAAAGCGATATTGCTAGCGTGTAGACCATCATCACCAGCATTAATCATGATGGTGCCGGACTGGATATAGAGATTCCCCAGAGAAGTATCTTCATCATTGTCTGCGTGGATAGCATCTTCTGTCGCTGTGATGTCAATAGTAGCATCCTTGATATTAATGGCTGAAGCTGCTGACAGACCATTCTTAGCTGCCTTGAGCGTATAAGTGCCACCTGTCACCCGCAAGGTCTGCTCAGACTTAATCGCTGTTTCATACTTGCCATCAACTGTCAGACTTCCAGAACCATTGAGAGTCAGGTCAGAGTTACTATAGATAGCTGCATCTGCATCCGTATTACTATGATTTGATGAATCTGAGATTGTGTTTTGGCTGCCATCAGCCAGAGTCAGGCTTGTTTTACCCGCATTTTCTACTAGGATAGCTGCGTCTGTCCCGCTCATGGTTACGCCATTTAGGACGATTTGAACCTTGTCGCTATCACCTGCTTTGACAACAATTTGCACATTTTCACTCGTTCCGGAAACGACATAAGTTCCAGCCTTTGAGATTGTCACAGTCGAGCCGGAGACACTAGCACCGTCACCAGAAGTCTTAGCACTAGATCCACTCAGGCTGATGGTCGTCGCCTTAGACTCATCATAAGAAGCGTCTGAGTCCTCTGAGGCAAAGTAATCAGAAGTATTGGTTTTAGTCTGACTGGTGCTTGTAGCATTAGCAGCCTGGGTAGTGCTTGAAGTTGTAGAACTGCTGGCGTTTGCGCTGCATGCTCCTAGCACTGCTGTCATCAAGACCAGTGGAATCATCAATTTAATTTTTTTAAGGGTTGATTTTGATTGTTTCATTTTCTTTTCCTATCTATTTTATTTACTGCTGATACAGTTTGCCTTTTTATAGGCAAAGCCGTATTTGGAGAAAGAGCTTGGAGACAGCTGGTAGCGATCCATAATCTCGCTCAGCCATAGCGGACAGGTTTCTGGAATCTTAACTTCCATGATAACGTGATTGGCTGGCAGGAGGTAATCTCCATGGCGACCAGCCAAGAGACTCAAATCATAAGGACGGTAGGTCAGGTCGTGATCAAAGGTAATCCTAATCCGCTCATCCTCAATCCCCTTCATCGAATAACGATTGTAGCCGATATACATCATAGGCTGAATATGACCAAAATGCTGGGTCAATCAGACCATTTCCTTATCTATCTGAAGGTCAGTCAGCTGACTGTAATCACCGTCCAGATAGGCTTCTGCCGTCAGCAAATCTGCTGCAAGACGGCGTTTGGTGACCAGATTCTCCGTCTTTTTCTTGATTTCCAAAAAGACTTGACTATCCTCGGTCGGATACTCTTGATAGGTCCGCAAACGCACCTTCTCATCAAAGTAAGGATTTTCCAAAGACTCACGAATAAGCTGATAGGATGGCGTATCGTAGTAGAGATTGTTAATGGTCGAATAAGCTCGCTCATCCTCCACCAGATAGCCTTCAAACTCTAGCAATAGATCCAGCAAAGTTTCCTTGGAAATGATGTATTTGGTTTCAAAGCGCTGAAAATGATGTTGAAAATTTTTTTCTGCCATGGGCTTCTCACCTCTCTATCTTTCTTGAATGTAATGCAATTTTAAAGATGAAAACTTAAAAGAAAGATAAAGAAAACTTAAAGAAAACAAAACATCTCCCTTTTCAGGAGATGTTGATGAGATAAAAACTAAAAGAATTACAGATAGACTTTTCATCTACATTTTTACACATTCATAAAAGTACGAACCCTAAGCTAGCTGTTTTTTATCTGTTCGATAGACCAGAGTGCCAAGTGCCATGAAAAGAACTAAAACAAAAGCAAGGAAGAGTACCTGACTACCAATTTGGCCGTTCATAGAAATCGTTTGGCGTAAGCCCGATACAGAATAGCTCATTGGCAGCCAAGGGTTGATAACTTGGAAAATCTTACTAGTCAGCTCCAATGGATAAGTTCCTGCACTAGAAGCCAGCTGTAAAAGCAAAAGAATCAGAGAAGCAAAGGCGCCGAGCTTGCTATCCCAAGTAACCAAAGCTGTCACAAGAGCCATAAAGGTCATGCTGGCTAGGACAATCAAACCAAGGGTTGCCCACTCATGGTTAGCAGATAGGCCTATCAAGTGCACAGCACCATAGACCAAAACACCCGCCACAACAGAAATGACTCCATTTACCTCTATACGGGCCTTCAACCAGTCTCGTCTCGTCTTAGGTTCTTGACCCGATGGAAGTGTGCTAAAGATGATATTGGTTGAAATAGCTGCCACAAATAAAGCTACTGAAATCATATAAGGCGCCATCCCAATGCCATTTTTTTCTACCTTATTCTCATCTGTCTTGCTCAGTGTCAGAGGATCTGCCAGAGTTTTTGCATTGTCTTCCTTAGTAGAAACAGTCGACAATTTATCGCCTGCATCTGAGAGGCCATTGGACAAATCGCTCGTTCCCACAGTAAGTTTAGAGAGATTATCTGTTAAAGCACTGCTGCCATCAGCCAGCTTTTCTGTACCGCTCGCTAATTGATTGGTTCCATCTGCTAATTTCTCGAAACTAGAGGTCAATTCTGGCGATTTATCTGTTAATTGGGCTGCCCCGTTTGCTAATTTTGTTGTATTTGCTAGCAAATCAGAGTTCTTACTTGCCAAAGCTGATGTCCCCTCAGATAGCCGACCGACTGCATTGGTATAACTTGTCACCCCTTGTTCCAATTGTGTCGCGCCAGTCGTTAGTTTCTCATTTAGGGTGTCTACACCTGCGACTAGTTGATTGGCTCCTCCGCTTGCTGAACCGAGGCCAGTACTTACTGTTGATAAGCCATTATAAAGGCCATTGATCATGCTAGCTGCCTGTGGCAGAACTTGATTTGATGCACTTTCTAATTGACTTAGTTTTGTTTGACTAGCGCCTTTTATCGTTTCAAGAGAAGCCCTCATCGTATCGATTTCTGATAAAATCGTCTGAGCAGATTGATCACTTCCCGCTTGACTAGCACCAACTGCTGCATCAATCTCAGCCTTAGCCTCACTAGAAAGCCCTTGATAAGAGCTCGTAGCTTGAACACTTGCCAAAGCTGCGGCCTTGGCATCTTGATTATTATTGATAATGGCTTGAGCGGATGCTGCTATGCTAGTCAGTGAAGCCTCAATGCTGTCTGTCGAAACAGCTGAGTCACTTGCTGCAGCTTGAATACTAGCATTCAACTGTGTCAAACCATTTGCTAAATCACTCACATTTTGCTGGTTGTTAGCTAAGGTGGTATCTACCGATGACTTTAATGTAGCCAAGCCCGTATTCAGATTCGTTACACCTATTGATAAGGCCTGAACTCCATCTCCTGACTGAGTAAGCTGTTGGACTCCACCCAATAAGTCTGCTGATCGACCCGACAGCTGATTTGCACCTGCGGCCACGGTACTTACACCATTAGCATAAGTGTTTATCCCATTTGACAAACTACCCAGTCCAGACGATACTTGTGCAACACTCCCAGTATAAGTCTGTAGTCCTGTGTTAAATTGAGCTGCACCGGATGATAATTTGCTCGTAGCTTGATTCAAAGTTCTTAAATTATTTGCAATTGTCTGACTGCCTGAGCCTAGTTGTTGGCTGCCAGATGCTAATTGCTGAGCACCATCAGATGCCTTAACCAAGCCAGTTTTTAGATCTCCCATATTCTTAAATATGGCGCTTGTATAAGTATCCGTCACATTTTGCGCCACCGTCTGCTTCAAAGAAGCCATGGCTGAATCACTCATCTTACCAGCAATAAAACTGTGGCCGCTAGACGTTTGATAGTCAATCTTCATTTGCTGAGGATTATCAGTCAAAATACTGGCTGCACGTTCAGATAAATCACTTGGAAGCGTCACAACCATGTAGTAATCACCCTTTTCCAGACCATTTTGAGCATCTTCTTTGCTGACGAAGTGAAAATCCAGATTTTTATTTTCCTTGAGGCTGGAAACAACATCCTCGCCTATAGACAAGGTCTTACCACTAGCAGTTACAGCTTTATCCTGATTGACGACCGCCACTGGCAAGTCTGAAACCTTTCCATATGGATCCCACATGGAGCTTAAGAAAATAACGTTATACAAGGCTGGAATCATAGAGACTCCTAACATCACAATGATAAAAGCCGGCTTTTTTAAAATAGCTTTCCATTCTCTTAACATATCTACCTCCTAAAATTATACACAGTGTCCAAATTTCAATAAAATTGATTATACACCAATCGAAGATTATTACAAGTTTATTCTTTAAAAATTGGACACCGTGTCTAATTTTGTTTAAAAAGATTGTAGGGAAGCGGAATAAGTTCGCCCTACTGTCTTTAATCTCTGAACAATCTGTAAATAAAAAGTATTTTCCCATAGGTAGGTACACAGAAAATCAGCATTATGTTAGAATGATAAGCGAGGTAAATGGAGTCAAGCATCGAGATCTTAACTTGACGGTACGGTTCCATGTGAAACACTGCTGCCAGCAGATGCCTCACATCACAATAGCTCAAGTCAGATTGAGCATAGTAAAGAAAGGTTTAAGACAATGAAAAAAAGAACACCATTTAGCTTATTTGCTCTAGTTGCAGCACTATTTCTGCTGTCAGCCTGCCGTTTCCTTGTACCATCTAACTCAGAATCAACCACTCGCTCTTCTAATTCAGATAAATCAGGAAAAAAAGTTAGTTTAAAGGATTCCTCAAGCTCATCAAAGCAATCTTCCAAAAGCAAAAGCAGCTCCTCTAGCAGCAGTAGTTCTTCCAGAAGTTCTAGTAAAGAAAATAGTAGTTCTAGTAAGGATATAGAAAAAACCACAGATGGTCTTCCAGAAGATGCCGATCATGCTAAGAAAGATAAGATTTATGCGACTGGCGATGCCAAGGTTTATTACCAATCCTATGAATCTGGCGGTTTTGAAGCTCAAATTCCTGAATTTAAAGGATATACCCAAGAAAAAGTTAAAAGTATTCTCGGCGAACCAGAAAAAATAAGCACCGATCTCGCTTCTGAATATGAAGCCTTCCAAAACAAAGAATTAGAAAATCTTAAAAGACTGGTTCAGGAGCAAAAAATAAGTACCGAACAAGCGCGTGCTTTCTTAGCGGGTGTAGTTGACATTGCTCAAGCATCAAGATTACAAAATACCTACACAATTTACTCTTATAAAAATGAACAAATTTCTATTATCTTCTCACAGGAAGGCGAGCTACTTTATGTCACTCCTGACCCTGACTACCTCTACTTTAAATAATGTTCATAACAAAAGCCGAGACTTTACTTTAAGCCTCGGCTTTATTATTTTACCAGTCGACTAAGCCTAATCAGATAAAATTTTGTCTATCTATGCTTAATTCCGGAATTTAACTCTTTTCCACTGGAAAAACATTTGATATAATAGTACACGGAGAAAAAGAAAAAGTAGTTTGCTATGATAGTTATTAGCTTGAAGAGCAGACTGAGGCTTAGCCTCAAAGGGAGATTTTATGTTAGAAAGCAATAAACGCCGAAAAACCAAGGCTATTATTGAAAGAGCCATGGTTTCACTACTGCATAAGCAGTCCTTCGACCATATCACTACTGTCCAGTTAGCTCAAGCTGCTGGCATCAGCCGTAGTAGTTTTTATACTCACTACAAGGACAAGTACGATATGATTGAACGTTATCAGCAAAACCTCTTTCATCAGTTGGGATATATTTTTGAGAATAATCAAGAAGATGTTCAAACTGCGATTACAGAGGTCTTTCAGTTCCTTCAGCTAGAGCCACTCTTGGCTGCTCTTTTGACAGAAAACGGCACGAAAGAGATTCAAAATTTCCTGCGCCATAAGCTGCAGGTGATGCTGGCGGATAGTCTGCAGGACCGTTTTAGTAGACGTGTTTACAATCATTTTGAAAAAGAATACAGCAGGGTCTTTCTTGCCAATGCCTTCTTTGGTGTCTGCCAAATGTGGATTGCTAGAGGAAAAAAAGAAAGTCCTGAACAAATAGCAGAATTTCTTTTGAAAATGCTGTAAGAAGTTGCTGGAACCCAATGGGTTCCAGCTCTTTTCATATTTTGAAAAATTAAACAGAGTGTACAAAACCTCTTTTGGTTCTGTACACCCTATTTTTCTTATATTATAGTTTCATAGCCAGCATATTGACCGTCATACCAGCTGCTGTTCCCATCAGAGCGATGGTGTCCCCTTCCTTGACTAGATTACGCTCCAGAGCATAGCAGAGAGAAAAGGGCACTGCTACTGATACCATATTCCCATAGTCTTGCACAATATTGAGGTATTTATCATCAGGAATACCCAAGCTGCGCATGACCATTGGCAGGGCACGACTCGCCTGATGCGGAATGATATAATCCAAGTCAGATAGACTGAGGCCACTCTTTTCTTTAAATTCTTTAAACATTTCCGGAATTTTTCTGGCAGAGAGCAAGAGTATCTTCTTACCATTCATGTCAAACATGTAGTGAGTCTTGGTAGCATCCGAATACTCCTTAGGCTGAAAAGATGTCAAACCACCGCGAATCTCTGTATCATGAGCTCCCTCAGACCACGTCCGCTGCAGACTGGAGATGACCCCTCTTTCTTCCTCTGTTGCTTCAAAAATCAAAGCTGCTGCTCCGTCACTGAACAACTCAAAACTTTCTTTCTGATTGGGATTAAGCCCTAAGCTTCCAACCTCACTAGATACGATGAGGATCCTATGATACTCACCAGCCTCCAACAAATGAGACATGAGACTCAAAGCAGAGATAAAACTGGTGCAGGTCGTATTGATATCCATGGCTGGAATGGACAAGCCCTTGGCTACCAACTCATGAATCAGGGCCGCAGTGCAGGGAATAGGCTGAACGCCCACCGCACTGGCTGACACGATACAATCGATGTCTTTGATTGTCAAACCCGCTTGCTCTAAGGCTTTTTCAATCGCCTTAACCGCCATGGAAAGCTGGGTTTCTTCATTTTCCACCACCCGATAACGGGTCTGATCATTAAAAGTCACAGTATTTCTAGGTAGATGCGTACCGTAACCAACAATCTTTATATGATTCTTTACTGCTGTCATATTAAACTCCTTCTTGTCAGACTTGGGGCTTCTCGGCAGCTGGGTAAACTGCCAAAGCGCTTCAGCCTCTGATTCATATATTTTTCCACTGGGGGCATTCTTAAGCCCGATAGATACGTTTCAACTTACGGCTTCTGTCCCGCTGATAATTTTCAAAAGAAATAGCAGGCATAAGAAGGTCTTTATCAGTCGCTAAGTTTTGAAATTGCTGGACAATCTCGTCTTCTCGCTGCTGACTATGATGTTCGATAGCAATGGTCAGCGAATGGTCCTGCTTCTGAGCTACTTGGTATTCTCCAATCCCATCAACCAAGAGCAGACAACGGCGAATAAAGTCTGGAAAGACCTCCACCGACTGACCTGCAGCATTTTCAAAAATGAAAATATCATCTGAGCGCCCCTCAATCCTGTCAATCCGTGTAAAGACCGAACCGCAAGGGCAAGGTTCAGGATTTTCCACCAAGATATCATTCAGCTCATATTGAAAAATTGGCTGAGAAGTCCGCTTAAAATCCGTAATAATTGGATAAAAGCGCCTCTCATCCAGGTAGCGCTTATCTACATGGACAATATCTTCGTTTAGATGAAGATTGCCGTAGGCACAGCTGCAGGCTAAAAAGCCCTCGGTCGCTTGGTAGACCTGATCCACTATTTTCAGACCAAAACCTGCTTGAATCCTCTGCCGATCTGGCTCTTCCAAAATCTCTGCCACCGACACGACTTTGCTAGGGGCAATCTGCAAATTTCCTGCCTGGACTTGTTCTGCCAGCTCCAAGAGCATTGATGCTGGCGCTACCAAAATCGTTGGCTGGTAAGCATTCAAACGCTCTACATGCTCTTCGGCTCCCTGAAAAGTATCAAAATACTCCAGAGAAATCAAGCCTGAATTGGCAGTCTGATAGAGTTGGTTATCTGCCCGAAGAAAGAAGGCTATTTTATGTCCAAAGAGTTCGCCTTTAGGCAGCATCTTGGCCAAGATGGCTGCCGCCCACATACTGCGCTCCTTTTCAGTGGTGACAAATAAACCTCGGTGACCAGATGTTCCTGAAGACAGGCCGACAGCAATTTCTCCTATCATGGGGCTGAAATCACGTGTCCGCTCGCTCTCCAGAGCCAAGGCTAGTAACTCATCACGATCCAGCCCCTGAGTATTGAGCTCATTGAAATGCTCCATCATAAAGGCCTTATTCATCTTAAAATCTGCTGGAATGCCTGATTTGAAATAAGGCGATTCCTGCTGTAGAAATTCCCGATAAGCTGCTAAAGCCTTGACTTGATAGCGTTCCAATGCCTGTCGATCTTTAAATCGATACCCCCAGCGCATGACGCTAAAGGTTTTTAGAAATGTTCCTAGTTTCATACAAAATCTGCTCCGCTCTCTCAGCCGGATCATGACTGACTAGCACCTGATAGCCAACAGCAAGCAACTGCCGCAGCAAAGACACACCGGCCATGTATTCTTCCTTGCTATCCTGGATCAGTGACGGCAAGAAACGCATCTGCTCCGTGTACGGCAACAGATCCACGCCCCAGCACAAATCAGCTCCGATAAACAGATGATAATCTGGCAAAAAGAGACAAGCTTGACCAGCGGCATGTCCATCAACTGAGGCCAGATATATACTGCCATCCCCAAACAAGTCGACTGTCTTGCGATAGAGGAATGCTTCTTGCACCTGCTGAGGTTCCACTACTTCCAACCGACTCTCAAAATCCTGCGGAAGAAATTCCTTGAAAATCAAATCCTTCAGTTTGGCATGCTGATACGTTTTGAAGACGGTTTTGGTCAGAATGAAGCGAGCCTTGGGAAAGAAAGCGGCTCCGCCGATGTGATCTGGATGCAAGTGCGACAAGATGACATAAGAAATATCTTCTGGCGCAATTCCTTTTTGCTCAAGCAGACGATCTACACGCTCCTCTTCTGACATATCAACAGGCGTTCCCAGACCATAAAGCCAGTATTTAAAATTGGGCTTCAGAATAGCTGGAGAATAGCCAGTGTCGTAGAGAATATAGCCTTTTTCACGATGCTTCAAGAGGAAAACACCAGCTGGAAAAATCATTTTTTTCTTGGCAACTCCCTTAAACATCTGCTGCAAGTGACTGCTGCAGCGCCCAGGGTGAAGATACTCAATTTTCTCGATAATGTTGGACATATTTTGCAATCCCTTCACTGATTGTCAACTTGGGTTGATAGCCCAAATCTCTTACTGCTGCTGATATATCCAGCGTTTGACTGTAACGCATTAAGTAATAAGTGTAAAGAGTCAGAGGAGGCTCTTTTTCAATGTTAAAAAAGCGATAAAAGCTTTCAAAGCCCTGTGCCAGAAGACCTAGAAAAGCAGCAGGCAACTTAACATAACGTTTACGAACCTGTAAACCTTCCAAAGCTTCATCCAGCATATCCTTGAAACTACGGGATTCTCCGTTGGTAATGTTGTAAACTTGTCCTTGCGCTTCTGGAATTTCCAAAGCCAGACGAACAGCCAAGGCCACATTTTCCACACAAGTCATGTCCATCATTTGCTGACCATTTCTTATGAGTGGAATCGCCAGTTTTTGGCTTAAGCGCAGAATCCTAGGAAAGATACTGGTATCCCCAATACCAAAAAGCCCTCTTGGACGCAAGATAACCGATGGAACTTGAGGATAACTTCGGACAATCCGCTCAGCCATGAGCTTGCTTTTGATATAAAAATTCAGCTCATTCTCCTGAGGAGCAGCCTCTTCTTTAATAGCAAGTTGATCACGCGCAGCAGCATAAACACTTGGGGAGGAAATATAGACCAGTCTTTGCATTCCAAAATGCCGGCAGGCTTCCATAACCAACTTGGTTCCTACTACATTGGTCTGATAAAACTGCTCCCATGGTCCCCAAATCGTTGAGAGAGCACCAGCGTGCACCACTGCATCCACTCCTTCGCAGGCTGCAAAAATTTCTTCTTCTCTGGTAAAATCACCAGCAAAAAACTCTACTAAAGGACCTTCTAACTGCCGACCAGCCTTCAGATTACGACCAAAAGCTCGCACCTGATAGCCTTGTTCAGCCAGCTCTTCAACAACATACTTTCCTAGAAAGCCAGTCGCTCCTGTCACTAGAACCTTCATCGCTACTCCTTTCATACAATTTTCTGTTTGTGTCTTGTCCCCATTATACACCATTTCAGCAAATCTTCCGTAAAAAAGCTGGAAAAAATCTTTACAGAGTGTCTCACCTGATTGGATAGGAGCAGAAAGAAATCAGATAATTTCCAAATACAGCTATCTCAAGCCATTGACATTTTTTTGTAGGAATTAGCTCTATTATTTCATTGAAAATATAAAAAAGAAGCCGGGAAACCGACTTCTGAACAAATACAAATTAAAGCATTTTGTTGTAGAATTCAACGATAAGTGCTTCGTTGATTTCTGGGTTGATTTCATCGCGCTCTGGAAGGCGAGTCAATGAACCTTCTAATTTTTCAGCATCGAATGATACGAATGCTGGACGTCCAAGAGTTGCTTCAACAGCTTCAAGGATTGCAGGCACTTTCAATGATTTCTCACGAACTGAGATTACTTGACCTGGAGTTACGCGGTATGATGGGATATCAACGCGTTTGCCGTCAACAAGGATGTGACCGTGGTTTACGAATTGACGAGCTTGACGACGAGTAGTCGCAAGACCAAGACGGTAAACAACGTTATCCAAGCGACGCTCCAAGAGAAGCATGAAGTTGAAACCAAGGATTCCTTCTTTGATTTTTGAAGCTTGAACAAACAAGTTACGGAATTGTTTTTCACCTACACCGTAAGTGAAACGAAGTTTTTGCTTTTCAGCCAATTGCAAACCGTATTCTGACAATTTGCTGCGGTTGTTTGGTCCATGTTGACCAGGTACATAGTTACGGCGAGCCAATTCTTTACCTGTACCAGTAAGAGAAAGACCCAAACGACGAGCTTGTTTCCAAGATGGTCCTGTATAACGTGACATAAAAATGTCCTCCTGTAAAATATTTTCGAGGAAATAGTCACTTAGAAAGCCCTGATTCGTGCAGAACATTTTCGCCCAAACAGCTAAGGCTACTTTTATAGCTGATGTTCTGTTGACGAGCTCCATGCTTTCCTGCTGCTATTTCACACAAGGGCTATTGTACCATGAATAAAGTCAAAAGTAAAGGGACTTATGCAAAAAATCAAGCCAAAAGGCTTGATTGAAGTTGTTTCTTGAAAGCAAAGGAATTCCGACAGTTGCTTCACACTCCCAAAATCCTCAAAGTCTCCTGCTTATATCGCAGCTTCTGCAGTTCCCTATCCTCGCTGTCTGACCAAGTCAGTTGGAGATCTGCAACGATTTGCCCAGGGCGATTTTTCAGAATATAGATACGGTCGCTGAGAGCCAGAGCCTCTTCAATACTATGCGTGATGAGAAGAGTCGTCAGACCCAGCCTACGATGAATGTCCAGATACCAAGCGTGCAGCTCCATCTTAGTCAGCTCATCCAAAGCACTAAAGGCCTCGTCCAGAAGAAATAGCTTGTGGCCGAACATATAGGTCCGCAGCAGAGCCACGCGCTGCCGCATCCCCCCACTCAGCTCATGTGGATACTTGTCTGCCACATCAAAGAGCCCGAACTCCTTCAAAATCTGGGTTGCCTGCTCCGTTGCTTCCTTTTTGGATACTTTTCGGATTAACAGGGGCAAGATGACATTGCCCAACACCGTCTTGTGCTCCAGCAGTAAGTCCTTCTGCAGCATATAACTCACCCGGCCCTTGGGATTTTCCTGCCCGTCTAGGACAATCCTGCCCGATTGGACCTCCAAAATCCCAGCAATCAGATTAAAGAGGGTCGTTTTCCCGACTCCGCTAGGTCCCAAAATCGCTACGACCTGACCTGCTTCTACCTGTAGGCTGATATCTTTCAAAATCTGCTGCTCATCATAAGCATAGCTTACATTTTTAAGTTTAATTTCTGTCATTATTTTATATAGTCGTTGCTAAATCCCTTGTCACTCAAGTCATTGTCCACGATACCCTTATCCTTGGCCCATTTGTAAAAGGCATTCCAACGGCTAGCCTCAAACTGACCCCACTTGTCCTTATCTGATGCATATTGCTCGGACAAATATTTTTGAGAAGCCAAGACAAAGTCACGCTTGTTTTTCAGCTCTGGCGCATGCTTGATTAAAATATCCACCGCTTCTTCAGGGTTCTCCATGGCATATTGATAGCCCTTCTTGATGGCCTGCAAGACCTTCTTCGCTTCGTCCGGATTCTTCTTCAGATAGTCATTATTGGCAATAATCACTGGAGAATAATAGTCAAACTCCTTGACATAGTCCTTCATATAAAAGAAATTAGTGTCCATGCCCTGAGTTTGAGCCATGATGCCGTCCCAGCCATGATAAATCCAGGCTGCATCAAACAAGCCATTTTCAATCGGCGTAATTGAGTTAGAATCGTTGTTAGGAACTTTTTCTACCTCATCAAACTGACCGCCTTGGCTTTCGACCAAGGTTTTGAGCATGCCTAGCTCCACTGGATCATTCCAGGTACCATATTTCTTCCCAGTCAGATCCTTAGGTTCTGTAATACCTGCAGACTTCTTGGAAATAATGCCCGAAGTATTATGCTCTACAATGGCTGCGACTGCTGTGATTTCTGCGCCCTTATCCAGTTTTTTAGCCATGGAGTCCTGGAAGTAAATACCAAAAGGCGCCTTGCCGTTGATAATCAGATCCGAACTGCTATCTTCAGGCGGCAACTTGATATCCACATCCACGCCCGCTTCCTTGAAGTAGCCCTTTTCCTGAGCCACATAAAGGCCGGTATGGTTGGTGTTAGGTGACCAGTCTAGGATAAAATCAATTTTTTTACCCTTGCTTTCAGACGTTGATTTCGACTGACTGCAGGCCGCTAGGCCAATGATTGATACGGCAGCCAAGCCTGCCAACAAGACTTTATAACTTTTTTTCATCATTATCCTCTTTTCTTTATTTGGGAAATAGCAGAGCTGAGCTCCTATTTCCACTTGATGACATATTTTTCACTGACAGCCACCAGCTTCATCCCCAGAAGACTGATAACCGAAACCAATATGATAATAGCAAACATGGTATCATATTGGAAAAGTTTCTTAGACTGAATCATATAAACACCCAGCCCTTCAAAACCGCCCAGCCATTCGGAAACCACAGTCGTGATAAAGGCATAGGAAACACTGACACGCAAGCCCGCATAGAAATAGGGCAGACTGGCTGGAATCTTAAAATGCCAGAGAATCTGCCAGCGATTGGCCTGCATGAGCTCAAAGAGAGTCAAGGTGTCTCGGTCACAATGCCGAAAACCATCCAGAATACTGACGATAATCGGAAAAGTCGTCGTCAAAATAATGAGCACAATCTTGGGCAAAATCCCATACCCCAGCCAGAGAACCAGAATTGGCGCCAAAGCAATAGTCGGAATCGTCTGCACCACGACCATCATGGGGTAGATTAGATCATTGAGCCAGCTCATGCTGTCCATGAGTATAGCTAGTATACAGGCCAAGAAGACGCCCAAGACTAAACCCAGCAAGGCTACTTTTAAGGTCGCCCAGCTATGACTCGCTAGAAATCCAGCATCTCTGATAAAGGCCTGACCGATTTCCAGAGGCGTCGGCAGGATAAACTTGGGCAAGAGCTTGAGCCAGCCCATGACCTGCCAGATGACAAGTACACCCAGCATACCTAAGAGACCAATTTGCTGCCGCATCAGACTTTGTAGTGCTTTCATTAGAATGCTTTTCCTCCCTTCCTGCATTTTAGCGCTGCAATTCTTCAAGATACCACCATTCAATAAAGATAATAAAAGAAAAAGCCTTTTCCGTATATGGAAAAGGCGCACAATACCACTGTTTTTCGGTATGATTCCTACGCTGGCATTACCCAGATCAGGTGCGGTCGAAGCTTACACTTCCTCTCAGACTGTACACAGACTCCCATATATAGGACTATGATAGCGCAATCATCAGCAAATGTCAAGGTTGGAGCTTGGACTCACTACTTTTCAACGATAAGTGAAGCAAACGATCATCAATCAGTCAAACTTTCCTTTCGCAGCCAGCAAAGTCTCCATAGCCCTGATATTCTCTGTCTCGCTTGTGGATAAGATGGTTTCAAAGCCCAATTCAGCTGCCGTATCTAAGTTAGCCTGAATATCATCAATGAAGACGGATTCTACTGGATTCAGATTATATTTTTTCAACAGCTTTTGGTAAATCTCTGCTTCTGGCTTGACGACACCGACTTCTGAGGAAAGGATATAGCCCGACAGCAGTGGGTAAATGGGCAACAAACCAGCTTTTTCAATATGATAAAAAATCTCACAAGTGGTTGACAAGATATAGATTCGATAGCCCTGATCTGCCCATAGCTGAATCTTTTCCTGTAAACCACTGTAAACATGCACAACCTCATACCAGTGATAGAAGATATTCTTAACGGCAGAATGATAGGAGATGTCTAACTGAGCCAGGACTTCCTCACAGGCATCTTTCAAACTCAGATCTCCCTTGTCCGTCTGATGCCAGACACCCGACTCAAAAATGGCCTGCCTAAGGACCTGCCGCTGCTCTTTCTCAGGTTCAAAATATGTCAAGATTTTCTCAGAATTCCATTCAATCAGAACATTGCCCAAATCAAAAACTAAATTTTTAATCATGATGACCACCTGTTTTCTTTGCTTATCATCCTCTATATAAGTCGATTTGACTGAGGAATTGCTTCAAATATAAGTAAAAAGGCCCACTGGACCTTTCTATTCATCAAAATAACGGATGAGGTTCTTTTCTGTCAAAATGTCAGAATAAGTATAAGACTCCACATAGGTATTGGAGATTTCCCCTGGCTGACAGCCTTCATTGGAATATTCCACGATAAACAAAGACGGATAGACTTCAATCAGACGGCCTTGCTTGCTTTTTTGACGCTTACGACCGTTTTCCAGCGTCATCTCAACGATTTGTCCTTCATGCGCCTTGATATCTTCTTTGATTTTTTTCATTTTTGCCACATCTGTAAATGCATCACTCATCTTTATTCGTCCTCTCTTTTGGAAATACTTGAGAATTTATTATACTCTTTCTGGAAAATTAACTCTACTGTACCACGCGCTCCACTCCGGTTTTTCTCGATAATGACTTCAACCTTGTTGTTGGGAATGCCTTCTTCCTCCTCACCGGCTCGATCATAATAATCATCCCGGTAAAGGAAAGCAACGATATCCGCATCCTGCTCAATGGAACCTGATTCCCGAATATCAGACAGTACTGGTCGCTTATCCTGCCGCTGCTCCACACCACGCGAGAGCTGACTCAGCGCAATGACCGGCACCTTGAGCTCTTTAGCCAAGATTTTCAACTGCCGGGAAATTTCCGAAACTTCTTGCTGGCGGTTTTCACGGCCAGTTCCTGTAATCAGCTGCAAATAGTCAATCAAGACCAGGCCTAAATTGCCCGTTTCCTGGGCCAGTTTTCGAGCCCGCGAGCGAATCTCTGTAATCCGAATCCCTGGTGTATCATCAATATAGATACTAGCGTTAGCCAGATTAGCTGTCGCAATGGTATATTTTTGCCACTCTTCATCTGTCAGTTGCCCCGTACGAATGGAATGAGAATTAATCACCCCTTCTGAAGCCAGCATCCGGTCCACCAAGCTCTCCGCCCCCATTTCCAGAGAGAAAATAGCTACAGTCTTATCTAGCTTGGTTCCGATATTCTGAGCAATATTAAGGGCAAAGGCCGTCTTTCCGACCGCTGGCCGAGCCGCCAAAATGATTAATTCTTCCTCATGCAGACCAGTCGTCATCTTGTCCAGCTCACGGTAGCCAGTCGCAATCCCAGTGATATCTGATGTCTGCAGAGACCGAGCCTCCAGATTGCCAAAATTAAGGTTCAGCACATCACGGATATTTTTAAAGCCACTGCGGTTGGCAGTTTCACTGACATCAATCAGAGCTTTTTCAGCTCCGGCAATAATTTCCTCTGACAGACGGTCACCATCGTAGGCTTGATTGATAGACTCTGTCAGACGCGAAATCAGCCGCCTTAGAATGGCCTTTTCTGCAACGATTTTAGCATAGTATTCAGCATTGGCAGAGGTTGGCACAGAATTGACCACTTCCACCAAATAGCTGAGACCGCCGATATTCTGCAAGTCACCCTGGCTGTCCAAAATATTGCGAACAGTCGTTGCATCAATGGCATCGCCGCGGTCAGCCAAGTCAATCATAGCCTTGAAAATCAAGCGATTGGCATACTTAAAGAAGTCAGCAGGCTCGATATACTCACGAACAAAGACCAGTTTGCTCTCATCAATGAAAATGGCTCCTAAAACGGACTGCTCCGCTAAAATATCCTGAGGCTGAGCTCGGAGTTCATCAATCTCTGCCATCGGTAAATCCTTCCTTCAAATCACTATTATCCTTCTTTAACCCGCAAACGAATCACCCCAGTTATATCCTGATAAATTTTCACTGGAACATCTATCAGACCAATGGAGCGAATCGGTGAGTCCACCTTAATATGGCGCTTGTCAATTTTAATGCCAAACTGCTTCTGCAGCTCTTCTGCTATTTTCTTGCTGGTAATAGAGCCAAAGGTGCGGCCGTCCGGACCAACTTTTTCAGTAAATTCAACAAGAGTAGCTTCTTCTGCTAACTTAGCTTTAATAGCCTGAGCTTCTGCCACTAGTTCAGCGTGGGCTTTTTCTTCAGACTTTTGCTTACCGCGCAGCTCACCGATAGCCTGCGCTGTTGCTTCCTTGGCTAAATTTTTCTTAATCAGAAAATTTTGAGCATAGCCAGTTGGCATTTCCTTGATTTCGCCTTTTTTGCCCTTGCCTTTTACATCTGCTAAAAAAATTACTTTCATCCTTTTTTCTCCTCGTCTATTATTACTTCCTCTTTAATGACTTGGTCCATAATTTCTTGATTCAGCGACTGAAGGACCTCAGAAACTGTTTTACCTTCAATTTGAGCTGCCGCCAGATTGAAATGACCGCCACCGCCCAGCTTTTCCATAATTCGCTGAACATTGATCTTGCTGCGACTGCGAGCCGAAATAGACACATAACCTTTGGTATTCTTGCTCACAACAAAAGTGGCTTCAATTCCTGACATGGAGAGCATGGTATCAGCTGCCTTACTGATGACAACTGTATCGTAAGTGTTCTCCTCTGGACCAGCTGCTACAATGACATTAGGCAGAATCTTCTTGCCATTTAAAATCAGCTCATTAATCGCACGATATTCCTCAAAATTCGTAGCTGAAATGTCCTGGATCACAACACTGTCACTGCCCCGAGTTCGTAGATAGCTGGCCACATCAAAGGTCCGACTGGTGACTCGAGATGAAAATCCTTTGGTGTCAAGCATAATCCCCGCCATGAGAATGCTGGCTTGCATCTTACTGAGACGGTTCTTTTTAGAATTCTGGAACTGAATCAGCTCCGTTACCAACTCACTGGCACTGCTAGCCCCACTTTCGATATAGGCAATCACAGCATTTTCCGGAAAGTCTTCATCACGACGATGGTGGTCGACTACGATAATCTGACTGAATTGATCAAAGAAATCCTTAGACAGAGTCAGAGATATCTTGGAGTGATCAACCATAATCAAGAGCGAACGATTGGTCACCATATTTACTGCTTCAGAAAGCGGCACCAGATAGTCAGCCCCTTCCTGCTGGAGCTTTGTAATGGAGCGCTCAATGTCAGAAGCCATTTGGGACGGATCATAAACCACATAAGCTTTCTCAATGATATTACTGGCAAAAAGCTGCATACCAAGAGAAGAACCCAAGGCATCCATATCCAGATTTTTATGTCCGACTATAAAGACCTGATCCACACTCTTAATCTTATCAGAGATTGCAGTCATCATAGCCCGAGTACGGGTACGCGTGCGCTTAACAGCTGACGCCGTTCCTCCACCAAAGAAGATTGGGTTCATATTGTCATTATTTTCTTTGACAACAGCCTGGTCCCCGCCCCGAACTTCAGCTAAGTTGAGGTTGAGAAGAGCGACCCGGCCGATTTCATCATGATTGCCATCACCATAAGAAAAGCCCATACTGAGTGTCAATGACAGCTCTCGATTTTTAGCTTCCGTCCGGAATTGATCAATGATAGAAAATTTATTTTCCATCAGCTGTTCCAGCACTGTGTAATCCGTAAAAAGATAGAACCGATCCATGCCAACCCGACGGTAAAACATGTGAAACTGCTCAGAAAATTCTGCTACGAAGTTGGCCACAAAGCTATTGATATGGCTGATATCTGTGTCAGAAACGACATCTTCCAAATCATCATAATTATCCACCGAGATAATCCCGATCACCGGGCGCGTTGTTACCAGACCAACAGTGGCTTCGTATTCATTGGATGCATCAAAAAAATAAAACACACTGGATGCACGGTCCAAATAAACCGAATATTTCTTGTCTCCAACCGTAGCATAATGACCAGAGTCTGAATAAGCAACCTTCATGATATTCTTGAGCATATCTGCATCAAAATCACCATCTTCGGTTGTAAAAATCAGTTCTGCATAGGGATTAAACCACTCTACATCACCATTATCTTCACTGATTTTAATGACACCAACTGGCATCTTATCCAGCAAGGAAGCGAGGCTTCCTTCTGCTTGATGATTGACATAATGAATCTGCTCAATCTCATCTAGCTCGGATACTCTCTGTTGCTGGATAAAAAGCACAATCAAAAGAGCCAGCACAAGCATGAGAGCAGCTAGCATGGCCAAACTATCACCAAAAAGCCTCAGACAGATGGCTAAGATTATAAAGGAAATTAGACCCGCCATCGCCAAGTGAATTGGGGCAAAACGAAATTTTTTCATCATAGACCTCTTATTCCGCCATTTTACCATAAATCCTAGAAAAAAGCGAATTTCTCCCAATAATCAAAGCATTTAACAATGGTAAAGGAAGCGAAAAATAGTCTTTCAAAGTTTACAATCTTGTCAAGCCCTTGTAAATTTACACAAAAAGGCTGCTTCCCAAAGGAAACTCAGCCTTTTACAAGAGTTACTTCGCTTGATTTTTAGAAATGCTTCTAGACTTGCCTTCTAGGTAAACCATCAAAATAGAAATATCTGCTGGATTGACACCAGAAATACGGCTTGCCTGACCAATTGTTTCTGGATTGATTTTCTTGAACTTCTGTCGTGCTTCTGTCGCAATCGAGTCAATATCATCCCAGTCAATATTAGCTGGAATGCGCTTCTCTTCCATGCGCTTCATCTTTTCAACCTGATCGAGAGCTTTAGAAATATAGCCTTCGTACTTAATCTCTGTCTCAATCAGCTCGATAATCTTTTCATCAAGTTCCTCTGCCGCCGGACCAATAAACTGAACCACATCTTGATAAGACACTTCTGGACGCCGCATAAATTCTTTGGCAGTTACTGCATCCGTCAGAGACTTAAAGCCAAGCTCTTCTACTTTAGCGTTTGTTTCCTTGACAGGTTTTAGTTTGATAGATTCCAAACGCTTCATTTCATTGTCAAATTGATTCTTTTTAATCTCGAAACGAGCCCAGCGCTCATCATCTACAAGACCAATTTCTCGTCCCATCTCTGTCAAACGCATATCGGCATTGTCATGGCGGAGAATCAAACGGTACTCAGCTCGGCTAGTCAAGAGTCGATAAGGTTCTACGGTCCCCTTGGTCACCAAATCATCAATCATGACTCCAATGTAACCATCACTACGCTTCAAAATCAACTCTGGCTTACCTTGGATCTTCAAGGCCGCATTAATCCCAGCAATAATCCCTTGACCAGCGGCTTCTTCATAACCAGAAGTTCCATTGGTCTGACCTGCTGTAAAGAGCCCAGAAATTTTCTTGGTTTCCAAGGTTGCGCGCAACTGGTGAGGCATAATCATATCGTACTCAATGGCATAGCCTGTCCGCATCATTTCGGCATTTTCTAGACCCTTGATAGAGTGAACCAAGTCCTTCTGCACATCTTCTGGCAAACTAGTTGACAACCCCTGCACATAAACTTCTTCTGTATCACGACCCTCAGGTTCTAAGAAAAGCTGGTGGCGTTCCTTGTCCGCAAAACGGACAATCTTATCCTCGATTGACGGGCAATAGCGAGGGCCCACACCCTTAACGATACCTGAAAACATAGGAGCACGATGCAGGTTATTTTGGATAATTTCATGACTTTCTGCATTGGTATAAGTCAACCAACAAGGCACTTGATCTTTCACATAGTCTTCATCACGAGAAGTGTAAGAGAAATGATTGGCTTTTTCATCACCTGGCTGAATCTCGGTCACGTCATAATTGATAGATGACGCCTTAACACGTGGAGGAGTTCCAGTTTTAAAACGACCAATTTCAAATCCTAGGTCACGCAGATTATCTGCCAAAGGAATGGCTGCTAAACTATGGTTTGGACCAGATGAATACTTGAGATCACCAATGATAATTTCTCCCCGCAAAGCTGTTCCAGTCGTAACAATGACAGCTTTAGCTGCATACTCCTGATGAGTTGCCGTTTTAACCCCAATTACCTTACCATCTTCTACCAAGATTTCATTAATCATGGTTTGCCGCAGAGTCAGATTTTCTTGATTTTCGACAGTCTTCCGCATTTCTTTGGAGTAGACTTCTTTATCCGCCTGCGCCCGAAGAGCCCGAACTGCAGGTCCCTTACCCGTGTTGAGCATCTTCATCTGGATATAGCTCTTGTCAATATTCTTGGCCATCTCTCCACCCAAAGCATCTACTTCACGGACGACAATGCCTTTCGCAGAGCCTCCTATAGAGGGATTACAGGGCATAAAAGCCAGCATCTCAATATTGATGGTTGCCAAAAGGACCTTACAACCCATTCGACTAGCAGCAAGCGATGCCTCAACCCCAGCATGCCCTGCTCCAATCACGATAATATCATAACTTTCAGTAAAATTGTGTGACATTTCTTTTTCCTTCATTTTTTCACCAAAAAAGGCCAAATCTCTAGAAGTGCAGGACAAAAAAGCCTGCAACATCCATGAGCTTTGACCATCATAGGTATTGCTTATCTTATTTTAGCAGATTGAGCTGAATTGTCAATCTAAATGTACTGCAAGACTTGACCATTCTTATAAGCTCTGTCAATCAAGCCTCCACCTAGGCACTCATCTCCATCATAGAAGACAACTGCCTGCCCTGGAGTAACAGCCCTCTGTGGCTGATCAAAGTTGACAACTGCCTTGTCACCCTTTACAGTAACTGTCACTTTGGAATCAGGCTGACGATAACGGAACTTAGCTGTACATTCTATAGTAAATTCTTCTGGCATTTCTTTTGTGAAATGAACCTGACTAGCGTCAAGGCTGGTTGACATCAAATTGTCATGGTAAAAGCCCTGACCGACATAAAGAATATTTTGGCTGAGATCTTTTCCAACCACAAACCAAGGCTCATTATCTCCCCCGTGCTGACCACCAATTCCAAGACCACCTCGCTGGCCAATAGTATAATACATCAAGCCAGCATGCTGGCCCATATCTCGGCCTTCCAAGGTCATCATGCGACCCGGCTGAGCTGGTAAATATTGACTCAGAAATTCTTTAAAATTCTTCTCACCAATGAAGCAAATACCTGTCGAGTCTTTTTTCTTAGCTGTAGCTAAACCAGCTCTTTCAGCAATTGCTCGAACTTCTGGTTTTTCTAAATGACCCAGAGGAAACATAGTCTTTTGCAGTTGTTCCTGTGATAGTTGGCTTAGGAAGTAAGTCTGATCCTTATTGTTGTCCTTGCCACGCAGCATGTGAACCAAGCCATCTTGGTCTCTCTTCACCTGAGCATAGTGACCCGTTGCAACGTAATCAGCGCCCAGTGTCAAGGCATAGTCAAGGAAGGCTTTAAACTTGATTTCCTTGTTACACATGACATCTGGATTTGGAGTCCTACCAGCTCGGTATTCCGCCAAGAAGTATTCAAAAACACGTTCCCAGTACTCTTTCTCAAAGTTGACAGAGTAGTAAGGAATGCCAATCTGGTCTGCAACAGCTGCCACATCCTTGTAGTCTTCTGTGGCTGTGCAGACACCAAATTCATCTGTGTCGTCCCAGTTTTTCATGAAGATACCAATTACATCGTAACCTTGCTCTTTCAAGAGCAAGGCAGTTACTGATGAATCGACACCTCCGCTCATACCAACAACGACACGAGTCTTAGAGTTATCACTCATTGTGTTCTCCCATCTTTTCGTTATTTCACGATTGAAGGTCGTGCTGTGCTTCAACGATTGAAGGTCGTTTGAGCAAGCCCTATTATAGCACGAAAAGACTAGGAAAACAAATCAGAAATTTAACTAAAATTAGTAGATGTAAAGAATGTTTACAACGCTGTAAAGTTATTGATTTTCTCTTTTACTTTCCTCTCTAACGAAATTTTATAATATCCACTTTTAATTCATTTAAAAAATCAGCAGAAAGCCCTTAACTTTGTTATAATGAAAATAATAAATTAGCTGCAAGGAGAAATCATGACTTCACTAAGATTTCAATCTGTTTTTGATATTATCGGACCCGTGATGATAGGCCCATCAAGCAGTCATACAGCAGGTGCCGTCCGTATCGGAAAAATTGTCTCCTCCATTTTTAACGATGAGCCTACGGAAGTAGAATTCCAGCTCTTTAACTCTTTTGCCAAAACTTACCGAGGTCACGGAACTGACTTGGCTCTTGTAGCAGGGATTTTAGGTATGGATACAGATGATCCAGAGATTCCTAACAGTCTTGAAATCGCCCATAAACGCGGTATCAAGATTGTCTGGACCATTCAAAAGGATAGCAATGCTCCCCACCCCAATACGACAAAGATTACTGTCAAAAATGACCATAAAACAATCAGTGTGACTGGAGTCTCTATCGGTGGAGGCAACATTCAAGTAACAGAGTTGAATGGCTTTTCAGTATCTCTGAGCATGAATACTCCGACCATCATTATTGTCCACCAGGATGTCCCAGGTATGATTGCCCATGTCACAGAAGCTCTGTCACGCTACAATATCAATATAGCTCAGATGAATGTTACCCGTGAGAAGGCTGGAGAAAAAGCGATTATGATTATTGAAGTTGACAGCCGCAGCTGTGAGGAAGCTATCAATGAAATTCGCAATATTCCTCATCTGCATAATGTGAATTTCTTTAAATAGGAGAAAATATGTTTTATTCCATCAAAGAATTGGTAGAGCAAGCTGACTTGGATTACCAAGGAAATGTTGCTGAATTGATGATTGCTACTGAGTATGAATTAACTGGTCGCGAAAGAGATGAAGTCCTGCGGTTGATGCATCGCAATCTGGAAGTCATGAAAGCCTCTGTCCTTCTTGGACTCGATGAGAGCAAGTCTCGCAGCGGATTGACTGGTGGTGACGCAGCAAAACTTGACCACTATATCCAGTCAGGAAAGGCTTTATCAGACCACACTGTGCTGACTGCTGCAAAAAATGCTATTGCTGTCAATGAGCATAATGCTAAAATGGGCTTGGTTTGTGCAACACCTACTGCCGGCAGCGCTGGCTGTCTGCCAGCTGTTCTTACATCTGCCATTGAAAAATTAGGACTCTCAGAAGAAGAACAGCTAAACTTTCTATTAGCCGCAGGTGCTTTCGGCCTCGTCATTGCCAATAACGCCTCAATTTCGGGTGCTGAAGGTGGCTGTCAAGCTGAGGTCGGCTCCGCTTCTGCTATGAGTGCAGCTGCTTTAGTTCTAGCTGCTGGAGGTTCACCTTTTCAAGCCAGTCAAGCTATTTGTTTTGTCATTAAAAACATGCTGGGCTTGATTTGTGATCCAGTAGCTGGTCTAGTGGAGGTGCCTTGTGTCAAGCGAAATGCCATGGGAGCCAGTTATGCCTTTATTGCAGCTGATATGGCTCTTGCAGGAATCGAGTCTAGAATTCCTGTTGACGAAGTCATTGACGCCATGTATCAAGTTGGGTCAAGTCTGCCTACTGCTTTCAGAGAAACAGCTGAAGGCGGTCTAGCTACAACACCTACAGGACGCAGACTTTCAAAAGAAATCTTTGGGGAATAACCTTGACAAATTTGTCAAGTAGATTTACTAGATAGTAAACAAGGAGACAAGATGAATCATTTGAAATATATCTTCTTTGATTTGGATGGAACCTTAGTTGACAGTTCAAAGGGCATCCAAGAATCCTTTGAATACAGCTTTAAACAACTTGGAAAAGAGTGTCCTGAAGAAAGTATTATAAAAAGTTTTATGGGTCCTCCTCTGGAAGTAAGCTTCGCTTCTGTTCTTGAAGAAAGCCAAGTTCCAGAAGCAATTAACTATTATCGCAGTTTCTATAAGGAAAAAGGCATCTGGGGCGTCCGCCTCTATGAGGGGATACCAGAATTGCTGACACAGTTAAAAAAAGCCGGCTATCAGATTTATGTAACAACGAGTAAGAATCAACCCACAGCACAAGAATTATTAGCAAATCTAGCTATCTCTGAGCAATTTGATGATATTTTTGGATCACTGCCAGATTCATTTCACAAAGCAGATGTTCTGCGTCGAGCTCTGCAAACACTAGATGCAAATCCAGAAGAAACCATAATTATAGGCGATACAAAGTTTGATATGATTGGCGGTAAAGAAGTAGGAATCTCAACTCTAGGAGTCCTTTGGGGCTTTGGCAGCCAAAAAGAGTTACTAGAAAACAGAGCAGATTTGCTAGCTAATTCTCCTAACTACATTTTAAAAATATTGAAAGAACACTTTTCATAACTTTACACAGCTGTCAATCTAGATAAGATTGTTCCATTTAAATATTTACTTACACTATCATTTTATGCAAACCAAAAAACCACAGATTTCTGTGGTTTTTTTATTTTTATCTTAGTAACCCCAAGCTGAAAGTCCTTGAGCACTATAAGCGCTATATGCTGATTGGATTTGATCATCAACAGTAGCTGTTGAACCCCAACCTGGCATTGTTTGGAAAAGACCACTTGCACCTGAAGGGTTGTAAGCATCTACTTGACCATTTGATTCACGGGCAATAATAGCTTCCCAAGTTGATGCAGGAACACCAGTCATTTCTGCCATACGTGATGCTGCATAAGAACCTGTTGCACCAGCAGTATTACCATTGCTAAGTACAAGGCCTCCTGAAGTTGCTGCTGAATTAGCTGTTGCTGCAGGTGCTGCATAATTATTCACGGGAGTTGCAGTTGCTGCTACGCTTGTTTCAGACGTTTTGGCACTATTTCCAAGTTCCAAGATTTGACCAACACGGATGTGATTTGGATCTGCAATCTTGTTTAACTCTACTAATTTCTCAAGAGTTGTATTTTTTTCGTTAGCAATAGCTGATAAAGTATCACCGGCTTCAACTGTATAGGTCTCAGCATTTGCAATACCTGAAACCAAGAAAGCCGCTGCAGCGACTGCACCTGTTAAAGTCCATTTTGCTGTTTTTTTGTTCATTAAAATGTAATTCTCCTTTCGGTGATAATACTATCTTACACATAAAATATTACCAAAAAGTTACATTACCAAGTCAAACATTACAAGAACATTTAGTTTAGACGTTAAAAACAGACTTTTAGAGCTTTTTTGCCAAATATTTTCTTTGACAAAGTAAAAAATAGACAAGTTTAACTTATACTATTCTCTAAAAACACTTTAAACAGCAGATCAGTTTTTCAATATATAAAGTAGAATAGCTAATATAAGTAAGCTAATAATAGCCAAGCTGTCATTTCTTTTCCATGCTAATCGGCGAAAACGTGTCCGACCTTCACCTCCATTATAGCCGCGTGCTTCCATGGCAATAGCTAGAGCATCTGCCCTTTTAAAACTAGAAGCAAACAAAGGGATTAGAATGGGAATAATAGATTTAACCTTTTGAACAAGCTTTCCCTCGCCAAAGTCAACACCACGCGCCCTCTGGGCGTTCATAATCCTAGTAGTATCATCCATCAACGTTGGAACGAAGCGCAGGCTCATAGAGAGCATCAGGCCAATCTCATGTGCTGGCACCTTGAAAACCTTCAGAGGTTTCAGCCAAGACTCAACCGCATCGGACAAGCTTAAGGGTGTCGTTGTCAGAGTCAGAAGAGTAGAAAAGAAAATAATCAGAATAAAACGGCTAAAAATAATACCAGCCTGTGACAGTCCTGCTTCTGTAATTCTGACAAAAGCAAATCGAAAAATTGTAGCGCCTCCTGAAGTCAAAAACAGCTGGAACAAGGTGGTAAAAGCTATGATAAAAACCATGGACTGGATACCCTTTAAAAAGAACTTCAAAGGAACCTTAGACAGCAAGACCAAACTAAAAACGAAAACAAACAGCAGCAGATTGGTCACAAGATTATTGGCCCAGAAAATTAATAGAATAAAAAGAAACATCGCCAGCAACTTGCTCCGCGGATCCAAACGATGAATAATTGAATTTCCGGGAATATAGCGGCCTAAAATCAACTTATCCATGCAAGATCTCCTTGAATTCTTCAATTGTAATAGGATAGTTCGAGAAAGTCATCCCTTTCTCCACCAATTCGTGAGCAAATTTTGTAATCTTAGGAACACCCAATTGAATACTCTCCATAAAATCCAAATCCTGAAAGACCTGAGCAGGCTGACCGCTCTTGACTACTCTGCCCTTATCTAAAACATAGACTGTATCAGCAAAGTTGGCTACATCATCCATTAGGTGAGTTACCAAAACAATGGTCATACCGGCACGATGCAGCTCTTCAAAGAGCCTCATCAGTTCTTTTCGACCGGATGGATCAAGTCCTGCTGTCGGCTCATCCAAAACCAAGATATCGGGCTCCATGGCTAGTATACCAGCGATGGCTACCCTACGCATCTGGCCACCAGAAAGTTCGAAAGGACTGCGATTGAACAAATCCTCAGAAATCCCGACCAAGTGCAGCTTTTCACGCGCCAAAGCTTCCGCTTCTTCCTTAGAAACACCAAAATTCTGAGGACCAAAAGCCACATCTTTCAAAACTGTTTCATCAAAAACTTGACTTTCCGGAAATTGAAAGACTAGACCGACCTTCTTGCGCACCTGTTTAATGTCTTTATTGACAGAATCAGCCGTGATGACTGTACTGCCTATTTCAACACTGCCCTGATTGGGAACTAGCAAGCCATTTAAAAGCTGGAGAATGGTGGACTTACCGCTGCCTGTATGGCCTATAAGCGCGGTATAGCTGCCGGATTTTATCTCCAAATCCACTCCAAAAAGCGCTGGTCCCTCAAAAGGAGTGCCAGCTTGATAAGTATAACTTACATTTTTGAGAGTAATGCCCATAGTTGATCCTGCAATTCTTTTTCTGTTAAGTAAGAGTCTGGCAGAGGAAGCCCTGACTGACGCAAAGCCGCCTTTACCTGATTAACAAATGGCTGATCCAATCCTAGCTCTTCCAAATCTTCTCGAGAAAAAAGTTCTCTCGGGGTAGCGGTAGATTCAACCTGACCCTCTTTCATGACCAAAACACGGTCGCTTAAGGCTATTTCATCCAGATCATGAGTGATAGAGATGACGGTCAGCTGATTACTATCTTTAATTTTTTTCACGGTCTGGATAAGATCCAAACGTCCCTCTGGATCCAACATGCTGGTTGCTTCATCCAAAATAATAATATCCGGCCTCAGAGCTACTACACCTGCAACAGCTACCCGCTGTTTCTGACCTCCGGAAAGACGAGCTGGTTCACGCTCCTTAAAATCCTGCATGCCGACAAGCTCTAATGCCTGCTGGACTCGCTCTACCATCAGATCATAGTCCAGCCCTTGATTTTCCAAACCAAAGGCTACATCGTCTTCTACAGTTGCACCGACAAACTGATTATCTGGATTTTGGAATACCATGCCAATCTGTCGACGTTTTTCCCAGACGTTTTCAGCTGTCAGCTTATCGCCTGAGATAATAATATCTCCGCTTTCCGCTTCTAAAAGGCCGTCAATCAAACGAACAGTGGTTGATTTTCCACTGCCATTATGACCGACAATAGACAGCCATTCCCCTTTTTTTACCTGAAAAGAGACATCATTTAAAGTGTAATTCTCAGACTCACTATCGTATTTGTACTTAAGATTTCTTACTTCGATGATATTTTCCATATTATTTAAAGGTATCTTTAAAGAGATAGTCACTTCCCTTGAAGTAGTCATATCCAGAATAAATCGTAAAGATTAAAGCAATGTACAGAAGGATTTGTCCTAAGAGAGTCCAGTGAATCAGTAGAAAAATAATAGCAAACATCTGCGTGAAGGTCTTGATTTTACCTGGCATAGCAGCCGCCAAGACTGTACCGCCTGTTTCCACTAAAAGCAAGCGCAGACCTGTTACTGCCAATTCTCGGCAAATAATAATAGCCACAACCCAAGCAGGAGCCATTTCCATCTCAATCAACATGATAAAGGCAGACATCACTAAAAGCTTATCAGCCATGGGATCAGCAAATTTACCAAAGTTTGTTACCACTTCCCACTTTCGAGCCAAATAACCATCCAGATAATCAGTTATACTGGCAAAAGCAAAGATAAAAGCTGCCAAGATATGCATGGTGTAAGAATGACCGAATGTTAAAATCACAACAAATACAGGGATTAAAGCAATCCTGACAAGAGTTAAGGCATTTGGAATATTTTCTTTTTTCATGGGATTCCCTTCGTTTTTATCCTTTCGTAATGTTCAAACTAATGGTTCCACTATCGCTAGTCAAAGCAGAAGTATCTAGTTTTTGACCCTCTATCGTCACAGTTGCTCCTTTAACAGGTGCTAACGTAATAAGATACTTATTGCCTGGCTCAAGAGAAACCGTCTGGCTTGATTTTTCTTCAGGAGATAAGGTGACGCCTTCGGCTAGTTCTGAATCGCTTATGCTTACCAAATTGGTCGTTTGCTCCACAGAAACGGTCACTTTGACAGACTGACCTGCTCCACTATACTCAGCAATTAAATTATCTCCGCTTCCACTAACTTTCAATTGGCCAGCTGAGGAAGAAACTGACTTAGAATCAGCCGAAGAAAAGGAACTCTTCTGACTGTTAGTGCTTGTAGAGGAAACCAGACTATAATTGTTATCAGATGCTTTGAAACTTACAGAATTGGTGTGAGCATAGCTCCAGATATAGTAAGCTACGAAAGCAGCAATAGCTGAAGCCAATAAGAGAAAATAGAACAAGGGCAGAAAAGAGGTTTTATTTTTATTTTTTCTGCTCCTGAATTCCTCATCTGCTGCCAGTGCCACTTCATCAAAGACTATCATCTCACCAGCTTCGTAAGCCTCCAGAATAATAGATTCATCCAAATCTACAGCCCAAGCATATTTTCGCAAGAAGCTGCGGGCATAGAAAGGACTAGGAAGCAAATCATAGTCATTTCGTTCCAGCGCTTCCAGCAAATCCTGCTGAATATCTGTCTTTTTTGACAATTCCTCTAAACTCAGACCTTGATTAGTCCGGGCAAGCTTCAACACTTCTCCTATCGTTTTTTTTCTCATACGTACTTTTCCCTTATTTCTATTCTTCACTATTTTAACAAAATTTTAAAAACGATTCTGGAATTATTTTGGAAAAATAGTAAAATCTGTCATATCACACTGATCGATAAAACGATGACCTAGTTTTATCACATCATTCAGGCTGATGTCCTGTAAAATTTTTGGCAAATCAAACAGATTCTCACCCGTCAAATGCGGTTCATATTGGGTTGCAATATACTCAAGCGAGTTTAAACCGTGCAGAAAATCACCAAACATCTCACTTTTAATCGTATCCAAGTGCTCTTCTGTCACATCCGGATCCTTGTCAAAATTCTTGATGGCTGAGCGAAACTGATGAGAAAGTCCCACCGGTTCCTGAGTGTCCATCGTCAGCATGACAAAGTGAAAATCTTTTTCTACTTCCACTTCCAGCGTTAAAGAATTATCCATTTTCCCACTTTCATAGAGGGACTGGAAACGCTTGGAAGTCCAGCCAAACATCATGGCAAATAAGAGTTTCAAAGTGATTTTATAGCGATACAACTCCGATTCATCAACAAAGTCTGTACCTCGAATCCCAACTGCCAGTTTTGGACTAGCCACCTCCATTCGGTAAGTATCCGTTGATACCACTGGGTGAAGGCTAACAGGAATTTTTTCAATGGGTTCAGAACTCCCAGCAAAAACTAGTTTTTCCTGCTGTTCAGCAATCTCTACAGCTATCTGTTCCAAATCAAAATTACCAATTACAAACAAAGTCATATTAGAAGGATGATAAAAGTTCTTGAAATTTTCCTTCAAATTTTCGACGGTAATCTCAGAGATGGACTCTTTCGTTCCTGCAATGTCTTCTGCCAGAGGTGTTTGAGGATAGAGATTGGCCAAGGCTCCAAAAAAGAGACGATAATCCGGATTATCCTGATACATTTCAATTTCTTGGCCGATAATATCCTGTTCCCGCAAAATGGATTCTTTTGTAAAATCAGCCCGATGCACCAGTTCTTGCAAAAGCTGTAGGTTTTCTGAAATATTATCCGTTGCAGAAAACAGATAGCTAGTCCGAGTAAAGCTTGTAAAGGCATTACTCTCAGCTCCTAGCTTAGTAAATTCCAGCAGCAGATCCTTTCCCTGCGGGCCTTCAAAAAGCTTATGTTCCAAAAAATGAGCTATTCCAGCTGGATATTGAGTGACCTGCTTGGTTTCACGTGAAACAATCCCTGTATCCACTGAACCAAAATTAGTTGAGATAATCCCATAAGTTTCATTAAAATCATTTTTAGGCAGAAGAAAAACACGCAAACCATTTGCCAAGACTGTCTGATAAACAGTTTCTCCCACTGCTGAATAATTGATTTTTTCTAGTACTTCTCCCTGCATTATTTTCCTTCCATAAAGTAAATAGCTTGTAATTTCAACTGACCAGCTGCCTTGACAATATCATCTTTGTTCACCTGTTCCAAAGCTTCCAGCCAAGCTTCAAGAGATAAGAATTTTTTCCCTAAAACAGAAGCCATATAAGCTCTCTCTAAGATTGTATTCTGTCGATCCTGAGCTAACAATACCGAATTTGTCAACATTTTCTTGGTTTGATTCAGTTCTTCCTGACTAAAATTCCCACGCTTCAAATCAACAATCTGTCGGTTGATTAAAGCAACTGTTCTGGTCCGATTACTGCGTTCAATACCAGCGTAAATCCGCATCATTCCTGAAAAAATATCAAAATTGCTAGAAATTGTATAAGCCAGTCCTTCCTTTTCACGAAGATTAACAAATAATTTCGAATGGGCAAAGCCACCTAGCAAAGCATTTAAAACGACCAAAGGCAGGTGCTCACTCTCTCCGTACTGAATAGGGAAGTGATATCCCAACTCAATAATTGACTGATGCACATCCTTCTGCTCCAGTCCTTCTCGCAAAACATTGGAATATTCTTGCTGATAAACTAACTGAAGTTCTTGTTGGCGAGGCGCAAAATTGAAAGATTGAATTTTCTCCCGAACAGCCACTTCATTAAAGTCCCCAATAAAGAAAAAGTCAATATGATTTTCCTGGAGCATCTGCTGAAAAGCAGCAAAACTGCTTGCAGCTGTCTCTTTCTGGATTAATTCAATCGTCCCAACACGAGGCATCTGCATTTCCTCTTCTTCATAAAAGAGTTTGTCTAATTCTCGATGAGCATGATAAAAATGATTCTCAATTTCTGCTTCCAAATCATTCAAGATATTTTTCTTCTCAATTTCAAAAGCAGATTCATCAAAAGCGTCCTGACTTACCAATGGAGAAAACAAGCTGGCTTTCAAAAAATCAAGCATGGCATCTGTCAGGACATTCTTGCGACTCAAAAATTTATCCCGCACAAAAGAAAGATTGATATCTAAATAATGGACCAATCCTCTCCTTGAAAGACTCGTAGAATAATCAGCTCCATACAAATTGGCCAAACGTTCCCTGAAGGCCTGCGAAGTAGGATAAACCGCATTGACAGTTTCTAGCATACTGGCTGTTAAAACCCGACCAGCTACTGTTTCTTTGGACATAGGCGCTGAAAAACGAACCCTAATTTTGTTTGTTTTAAATTTTTCTGATTGAATAAAATGGAGATGAACTCCTTTAGTGATTTCCATGACGCCCCTCATACTGAATAATATAGACTACTATTATATCATGAAATGCCTCTGATTTGTTTGTTCCACCAAGCTTTTTGCTGATTAAAACGTTTTCTGATAACAGGAGAAAATTTCCGATTTTATCCAAAGCACCTCAGCACTTTTTACTAACAAATATGTTATAATGACAGGGTTGAGGTGAAATATGGAATATAAATTATTTGATGACTACATCACGCTACAAGCCCTTTTAAAAGAAACAGGAATTATCCAAAGCGGCGGAGCAATTAAGACGTTTCTAAGTGAATATCCAGTTCTTTTTAACGGTGAGCCAGAAAACCGTCGGGGAAAAAAACTCCGTGTCAATGACATCGTCTCCCTTCCCGAGCAAGGAATCGAAATTAATCTGACAGCTCCTAATCAAGAAGAAATTCTGCAACACCAGAAAGAAATCGCAGAAAAAAAACGAGTTGCTGAACTTGTCAAAGCCATGAATAAGGATTTAAAAAAATCTCAGACTTCTAAAAAAGAAAAGCGTAAGAATACAGGGCTACCTAAAAAGCAGAAAACTACTAAAAGCCCTGTTCGCTTCCCTGGTATCTAATCATGTGGCTACAATCATTAAAAATCAAGCATTTCCGAAATTATCAGGAAGCTGATATTGACTTCCATCCTGGCTTAAATGTCTTTCTAGGCCAGAACGCACAAGGTAAAACCAATATTTTAGAAGCTGTTTATTTCCTAGCCTTGACAAGAAGCCACCGCACACGCTCAGATAAGGATCTGATTCATTTTACAGAAAATGACCTCCTTGTCTCTGGCCTCTTAGAAAAAAAGACTGGTAAAGTTCCCCTTGACATTAACTTGACACCAAAAGGTCGCATCACAAAAGTCAATCACTTGAAACAAAGTAAATTATCAGACTATATTGGAACTATGAATGTTGTTCTTTTTGCTCCTGAAGATTTACAGTTGATTAAAGGCTCCCCCAGTCTACGCCGTAAATTTATAGACATTGAGCTTGGACAAATCAAGCCAGTCTATCTATCAGATTTATCCAATTACAACCATGTCCTTAAACAACGCAATACCTATCTGAAAGCTAATGACAAAGTTGATGAAACCTTCTTGACTGTCCTTGATGAGCAGTTGGTTGACTACGGCTGCCGTGTCATAAGGCACCGGTTGGATTTTTTGCAAAAATTAGAAAGCTTTGCTCAAGACAAGCATTGGGACATCTCTCAAAATTTGGAAGAATTGACTGTCAAGTATTTGTCATCTATTCCTTTACACCAAATTGACAATTTAGAAGAAACTTACCGCTCTTCCTTAATAAGCAGCCGTAAACGTGACCTATTCAAAAAAAATACAGGCGTTGGTCCCCATCGTGATGATATTGCTTTTTTTATCAACCAGATGGATGCCAACTTTGGTAGTCAAGGTCAGCATCGCAGTCTTGTTTTATCACTGAAACTAGCCGAAATCAAGTTAATAGAAAGCATTACAAAGGAAACACCTATTTTGTTGCTTGACGATGTAATGAGCGAACTTGACAATAACCGTCAACTAAAATTATTAGAAACTATCTCTCAGGATATTCAAACTTTCATCACCACAACAACTTTAGAACATTTAAAGAATCTTCCACAAGATATTAAAATTTTCACCATTCAGCAAGGACAAATCATGTCTCAATCCTAGCATTACATGAGATTTACGTTTTTGTAAATTTCATTTACAAAATATTGCTTATGTTGTAAACGAATTATATCGAATTATTGTTAGAACAGCTTTTATAGCCTTTTGAATTGTAAAACCATGTAAATTTAAAACGAGGTTAGGAAAAATCACCGACCTCGTTTTATTTTTTATTGAACTGAATAGTTAGGGGCTTCATTTGTAATTTGCACATCATGAGGGTGGCTTTCCTTCAATCCAGCGCCACTCATCTCAATAAACTGAGCATTATCGTGAAGTTCTTGCAGATTTGCAGCACCAACGTAGCCCATTCCAGAGCGAATACCACCAAGCATCTGGAAGACAATATCTGCAGCAGCTCCCTTGTATGCCACACGGCCTTCAATTCCTTCTGGAACTAGCTTATTCGCTTCATTGACAGAACCTTGGAAGTAACGGTCACTAGAGCCCTTCTTCATAGCGGCGATAGATCCCATACCACGGTAAGTCTTAAATTTCCGACCTTGGAAGATTTCTGTCTCGCCTGGCGCTTCGTCTGTTCCTGCAAACATTGAACCCAGCATAACAGCATTTCCACCTGCAGCCAAGGCCTTAACAATATCTCCAGAATATTTAATCCCACCATCAGCAATGATGGTTTTTCCATATTCACGCGCCACAGCAGCTGCATCATAAATAGCAGTTACTTGGGGAACGCCAACACCAGCAATGACACGGGTTGTACAGATAGAACCTGGGCCAATTCCGACCTTAACAACATCCACACCTGCTTCATAAAGAGCGCGTGCACCTTCAGCAGTTGCAATATTTCCAGCAATTAAGGTGCGATCAGGGAAATGAGCGCGAATCTCAGCAATCTTGCGCAAAACTCCAGCTGAGTGGCCATGAGCAGTATCAATAACAATCGCATCTGCACCCGCTTCAAAGAGGGCTTCCGCACGTTCGAAAGTATCTGAAGTAACACCAACAGCACCAGCGACCAAAAGACGACCAAACTCATCTTTAGCAGCATTTGGAAACTCAATAACCTTTTCAATATCTTTAATGGTAATCAAACCCGAAAGACAGCCCTTATCATCAACCAAAGGCAACTTTTCAATCCGGTGTTCTTGCAAAATACGCTCTGCAGTTCCTAAATCTGTACCAACAGGCGCCGTTACAAGATTCTCACTGGTCATATGGCGAGAAATAGGTTGGTCATAGTCAGAAATAAAACGCAAATCACGATTAGTTAGAATCCCTACTAACTTACGATTTTCAAGAGTTTCTACAACAGGAACACCACTGATACGGTAACGTCCCATCAACTCATCTGCTTCAGCAATCGTATGCTCTGGCGTTAGGAAAAAAGGATCAATAATTACGCCATTCTCAGAACGTTTAACCTTTCGAACTTCATCGGCCTGTTGCTCAATAGACATATTTTTGTGGATAACTCCAAGACCGCCAGCACGGGCAATAGCGATAGCCATCTGACTCTCTGTAACAGTGTCCATAGCGGCAGTAATGATTGGGATATTCAAGGTCAAATTCTCAGCAAGCTTGGTACTCAAATCAGCATCATTGGGCAGTACATGGCTTTCAGCTGGAATCAGAAGCACATCATCAAAGGTAAAACCTTTTTTCAAAAATTTAGTGTCCCAGTTAGACATCCACAGTTTCCTCTTTTCCTTCTTATTTTGAACTAATACCCAAAGAAAATTGAAGTTCAGATTTCTTTGAATAAGAGTTGGTTTTTTTGTTGTTAATATCATACCATTCTATAGGAAATTGTCAATCATTATTACACAAAAAATAAAAACCATCATTTTTGAAACTAAAAACGATAGTTTTTGTGATTTATAATCAATAATGTTCGTTATTTAAAATAATTAATCCCCATCGCAGACTTCACTTCCGAAAGAGTCTGAGCGGCAGTCTGACGTGCCTTATCACATCCTTCTTGCAGCATCCGATAAACCTGTCCCATGTCTTTAGCAAACTCCACACGACGCTCACGAATCGGACCTAACTCTCGCTCTAAAATTTCTAACAGATAGCGTTTGGTTTTGACATCTCCCAGACCACCTCTTTGATAATGCTCTTTCATTGCAGCAATATCAGCAGCATCTTCTGGGCGGCCAAAAACATCCAGATAGTGAAAGACCATATTTCCCTCAACTTTTCCAGGATCTTCCACTCTGATATGATTAGGATCTGTATACATGCTCATAACTTTCTTTTGCAGAATATCCATATCATCTGCCAGATAAATACCGTTATTGAGAGACTTAGACATCTTAGCATTGCCATCCAAACCAGGCAAACGTCCAGCTGCTTCATTTTCAGGATAAATTCCTTCCGGTTCTACCAAAACATCTGTCTGATAAGCGTGGTTAAAGGAACGAACAATTTCCCGAGTCTGCTCAATCATAGGCTTTTGATCATGTCCGACTGGTACAAAATTAGCTTTAAAAGCAGTAATATCCGCTGCCTGAGAAATCGGATAAACTAAAAACCCAGTCGGCAAACTTTCCCCAAATCCTTTTTGCGCAATCTCAGTCTTGACAGTAGGATTACGCTCTAAACGAGCCAATGACACCAAATTCATGTAATACATTGACAACTCTGCCAACTCAGGAATCTGACTTTGAATAAAAATAGTCACCTTTTCAGGATCCAATCCAGCTGCCAGATAATCCAAAGCTACATTCCCAATGGACTCAACAATTGTCTGAGGGTCCTTTGCATGATCTGTCAAAGCTTGCTGATCAGCCAAAAATACGAACATCTCATATTTACCCTGATCCTGCAAAAGCACACGATTCCGTAAACTTCCTACATAATGACCAATATGCAATTTTCCTGTCGGACGATCTCCTGTTAAAATAATTGGTTTAGTCATTTATTACTCCTCAATTTATAATGAGTTCATTATATCATTTTCAATGAAAATGAGAAAGAAGTTTCTAGAAAAAAGCGAATAATCCAGTTTTTACAGATTGATTGACATCCCTTTACAGTATTTGTAAACTTAATTGACAAACTATTCTGGCTGGAAAACCTAAAAGTCTTGGTTCATTCTATTCTCCTTTTTTCTTTTGGCTTAGATTTTTTCTTTTTATCTCAGAATTATTTGAAAAAAGTTCTGTTTTCTAGTAAAATGAAGAAGATTATATATATAGGAGAAAGACATTGCTTACAGTATCAGATGTATCACTGCGTTTCAGTGACCGAAAATTGTTTGATGAAGTCAACATCAAATTTACAGAAGGAAATACTTATGGATTGATTGGAGCTAACGGCGCTGGAAAATCAACCTTTTTAAAAATTTTAGCTGGCGATATCGAGCCAACAACAGGCCACATTTCTCTAGGACCAAATGAACGTCTTTCAGTCCTTCGCCAGAACCACTTTGACTATGAAGAAGAACGGGCTATTGATGTTGTAATCATGGGAAATGAGCATCTCTACAACATCATGAAAGAAAAAGATGCTATTTATATGAAGCCTGATTTTTCTGATGAAGATGGTGTACGTGCGGCCGAGCTTGAGGGAGAGTTTGCTGAACTAGGTGGCTGGGAAGCTGAAAGTGAAGCCTCTCAATTATTGCAAAATCTCAATATTCCGGAAGATCTTCACTACCAAAATATGAGCGAGCTCTCTAACGGAGACAAGGTGAAAGTACTCTTAGCAAAAGCACTTTTTGGTAAACCTGATGTCTTACTTCTGGACGAGCCAACTAACGGTTTGGATATTCAGTCTATTACTTGGCTGGAAGACTTTCTTATCGATTTTGACAATACAGTTATTGTTGTATCACACGACCGTCACTTTCTGAATAAAGTCTGCACTCATATGGCTGACCTTGACTTTGGAAAAATCAAACTCTATGTCGGAAACTATGATTTCTGGAAAGAATCAAGTGAACTTGCGGCTAAGCTGCTCGCTGACCGAAATGCCAAAGCAGAAGAAAAAATCAAGCAACTTCAAGAATTTGTTGCTCGCTTTTCTGCCAATGCTTCAAAATCAAAACAAGCGACTTCTCGTAAAAAGATGCTTGACAAGATTGAATTAGAAGAAATTGTTCCATCTAGCCGTAAATACCCATTTATCAGCTTTAAAGCAGAACGTGAAATCGGTAATGATCTCTTGACAGTGGAAAACCTTTCTGTCAAGATAGACGGAGAAACTATCCTTGATAATATTAACTTCATTTTACGTCCTGGCGATAAAACAGCTTTGATTGGCCAAAACGATATCCAAACAACAGCTTTGATTCGTGCCTTGATGGGTGATATTGAGTATGAAGGAACTGTCAAGTGGGGTGTCACAACCAGTCAATCTTACCTACCAAAAGATAATTCTCGTGACTTTGCTAGTGGCGAATCAATCCTTGACTGGCTGCGTCAATTTGCTAGCAAAGAAGAGGATGACAACACCTTCCTTCGAGGATTCCTTGGACGCATGCTTTTCTCTGGAGATGAGGTTAACAAGTCTGTCAATGTCTTGTCAGGAGGAGAAAAAGTTCGGGTTATGCTATCTAAGTTAATGTTGCTTAAATCCAACGTTTTAGTCTTGGACGATCCAACTAATCACTTAGATTTGGAATCAATCTCCAGCTTAAATGATGGCTTAAAAAACTTCAAAGGATCTATTGTTTTTGCCAGTCACGACCATGAATTTATTCAAACCTTGGCCAACCATATCATTGTCCTGTCTAAAAATGGTGTCATTGACCGCATTGACGAAACCTATGATGAATTCTTGGAAAATCAAGAAGTTCAGGCAAAAGTCAAGGAACTTTGGAAAGATTAATTCCTTGTCAATTTACATTTACAAAACTTTACAGAGGCATGAAACAACGTTTCTGCCTCTTTCTATATAAGAAATATGAATCACATTAAAGAATATTTTAAAAAAAATTGGCCTTATTTTTGTGCCTTCTTTCTTCCGTTTTTCATCATGTTCTTTGTCTACTTGATGTACGGAATTTACTGGAATAGCGAAACGTCTCCCTTGCTTGGTGATGGTTTTCATCAGTATGTCATTTTTGATACTAACCTAAGAAATATCCTCCATGGTACAGATAGTATTTTCTATACTTTCTCCAGTGGACTTGGGCAGAATTTCTATGCTTTATCCAGTTATTATTTAGGTAGTTTCTTATCTCCCTTGGTTTATTTCTTTGATTTGAAATCAATGCCAGATGCCATCTATCTATTTACCTTAATCAAGTTTGGATTAATTGGACTCTCTGCCTTTATCAGCATCAACGGAATATTCAAAAAGATTCCAGCTTTACTCATCATCACTCTTTCAACTTCATTTTCTTTAATGAGTTTTTCAGTCAGTCAATTGGAAATTAAAACCTGGCTGGATGTGTTTATCCTTGCACCTTTAATTGTTCTAGGTTTACATAGGTTGATAACTGGAAAAGGAAGAGTACTATACTTTACAACACTGTCAATTCTCTTCATCCAAAATTATTATTTTGGATATATGATGGCAATCTTTTTGGTCTTTTGGTACCTTCTTCAATTATCTTGGGATTTCAAAAATAGAATTAAAAGTTTACTTGACTTTACAATCGTATCTGCTTTAGCAGGTCTGACTAGCCTAATCATGATTCTGCCAACTTACCTAGACATAAGTACTCATGGTGAAACCTTGACAAACGTTTCTTCTTTGCTGACAGAAAAAAGTTGGTTCTTAGATGTGTTTGCTAAAAATTTTATTGGCAGTTTTGATACAACCAAGTATGGTTCTATCCCTATGATTTATGTCGGCACCTTCCCCTTGATTCTGGCTATCTTATTTTTCACCTTAAAATCTGTTAAGTTTCACGTGAAACTTTGCTACTTTTTACTCTTTGCAGTTTTCATAGCTAGTTTTTATCTTCAATATTTAGACTTACTTTGGCAGGGAATGCATGCTCCGAACATGTTTCTTCACCGTTATTCTTGGTTATTTTCTCTGGTAGTTATCTATATGGCTGCTGAGACTTTAAATCGTTGGAAAGATGTGAAAGTAATGAATGTTGCCATTAGTTTCACTTTGCTCAGCCTCGGATTCATTATGACGTTTATTCAGAGAAAACATTATGACTTTTTGGGTCCTGAGAATTATATTCTAACATTAGAATTTCTGCTGGCTTATCTCTTGATTAGCTTTGTCTTAGCAAAATCTTCGATTCAACCAAAAATCATTCTTCCTGTCTTGCTTTTCTTTGTTACTTTTGAATTGTCTCTTAATTCCTATTATCAAGTTGGAGGAATTGCTAAAGAATGGGTATTTGCTACTCGTTCATCTTATGCTAGCCACCTTGACGAGATTGACAAGCTTGTCAATTATTCCAAAAAGGAAAATATTGACTTTTTTAGAACTGAAAGATTGAAACCACAAACTGGAAATGATAGTATGAAATTCAACTACAATGGAATTTCCCAGTTCTCATCTGTCAGAAATACTCAGGCAAGTTCCACTTTAGATAAAATTGGTTTTAAATCAGCAGGAACAAATCTGAATCTCCGTTATCAAAACAACAGTATTTTAATGGACAGTATTTTTGGTGTTCGCTACAATCTATCTGAAACAGATCCTCAAAAATTTGGTTTTCTTCCTGAGAAAACTGAAAAAGAAATGTCTCTCTACCAAAATGATGCAGCACTTGGTTTAGCTTTTCTGACCAATGATGTTTACCAGGATGTCAAGTTTACAAATTTGACCCTAGATAATCAAACAGAATTTTTAAATCAATTGACTGGCTTTGATTTCAAATATTATGATAAAGTAGATGCTATAACTACTAATGAAAATGTCAAGCAGATTGGTAACAGAGTGACTGTAGATGTTGACAGAGAACAGAATACAAGCTTTGCTAGCGTAGTCTATACTGTCAATGTACCTGCTAACAGTCAACTATATGTTAATGTTGCTGGGATTGATTTTAGTAATGATGATCAGACAGATGTTGACATTACTGTCAATAATTTTACGGAACGTTATACAACTAATAATGTTTTTCCTTTCTTTAATGCTGGCTATTTCAGTCAAAGTCAAACAGTATCTATTCGCTTTACATTCCCAGACAATTCGACAGTTTCATTTGATACGCCAGAATTTTTTGCCGTTAATACTGAGCAATATCAAAAGGTCATTCAAAAATTAAAAGAGCAGCCTGTTTCCACAACTACTGATTTAAACACAGTAAAAACAAACTATAGAGCGGAAAAGGATACTTCATTATTCTTTACCATTCCTTATGATAAGGGATGGTCAGCCACTCTTAATGGGAAGCCTGTCACACTAAAACGAGCTCAAAATGGCTTTATGAAATTAGATGTGAAAAAAGGAGAAGGAAATGTTGTCCTCACTTTCATTCCTAATGGACTGAAAGAAGGTGGCATTGCCTTCATATCTGGCATAATCTTATTTGTTTGCTATAATTTTCTACATAGAAAACGACAGAGAATGTAAATATATCAAAAAAACAGCTACTTACCAATTAAAAAATAAGGCTCTTCATTAAAATGCTAGTGAAGGCTTTTTTTGAACAATAAAAAAACACCCACTAGGAGTGTCTCTAGCTCCGGCAGTAGGACTCGAACCTACGACATCATGATTAACAGTCATGCGCTACTACCAACTGAGCTATGCCGGAAAATATAGTCCGTACGGGATTCGAACCCGTGTTACCGCCGTGAAAAGGCGGTGTCTTAACCCCTTGACCAACGGACCATATGGTATGCTCTCTTTCAGAACATATTCCATTATATCAGGTTTTTAAGCTTTGTCAACTCTTTTCCCTTTATTTTCGAAAATATCTTTCAGATATTTTACTCTTAAACGAGTGACCGGACAGCGATGATTTTCGTAAAAAATAATTTCTCGATTTTTCTTGTCATAATCAACAATGTTGCCAATATTAACCAGATAAGATTTATGGGGTGAAAAAAATCGTTTAGATTGCTGATCTTTTTCTTGAATATCTGTTATCGTTCCATAAAACTCCTTAAGAAAATTTTTACCGACAATCCGAAGTTTATGAGAGCTCCCTGTCGTTTCGATATACAAAATATCGTTATAAGGCATTCGAACATCATTGCCACGATAACTATATTCAAAATAATCTACCATATTGGTATTTTCAATTAGTGTACTCTTAGTGTAAAGAATACTGTCTTTGATTCTATTTTTAAAAGCATCATTGTTGATATCTTTATCGATAAAATCAAGTGCTGATACTTTATATTTAAAAGTCATAGTAGCAAATTCAGATTTTGAGGTTACAAAAACTATAATGGCATAAGGATTATGATGACGGATAAATTGAGCTACTTCCAGCCCTTTTGTTTCCTCCCCCTTAATGTCAATATCCAAAAAATAAAGCTGGTTAACGTCTCCATTTTCAATATATTTTTTGAATTCTTTGATTTTTCCTGTAACCTGAACCTGGATGTCAATTCCAAGTTCCTCAGCAATTTCTGCTAATGTCGTTTCCATCCTGACTTGATGAGATACGGTATCCTCTAAAACTAACACTTTCATAAATTCTATCTCCTAATTGTTAAAATCTGTGTAAAATTTCTTTGCTCAATTTGTGTATCAAGGGTGATAAATTCATACCTATCTAAAATTTCCTTGATGTTATTCAATCCATAGCCTCTATTTTCTCCTTTAGTTGAAAACTCGGGCTGATAGAGTTCTTCCAAATCCAATTTTCCTTCTTTACGAGAATTTTGAACAACAAAAATGGTTCTATCATCCAGTTGAACCAGAGAAACATGGACAATTTTTTCCAGGCTGTCAATGGCACTCTCAATAGCATTATTTAATAAAATACTAGCAATTCTCACAAGATCTAACAACTTGATTGGAAGGCGTTCCACTTTATCCTTAACTTCAAAAGTCAGCTGAATCTGATGTTCACGCGCTTGAAAGATTGTCTCGGTCATGACACTTCTTAAAGCTGAATCTCCTACATTATTCAAATCAAAAACTGTATATTTATCTGAACGCAGGTTCAAATTTGCATCAGCCAAGACCTCTTGATAAATGTGCTCAATTTCCTTGATATCTCCAGTTTGAATAGCCACTTGCATACTTGTCAGCATGCTAGCATAATCATGACGAAATCCTTTGATTTCATAGTACAATCTCACAATTTCATCAGTATATTCCTGAAGTCGAAGCTGTTCAGATTCTTTTTGACGCAAATGCTCTTCTTTTTCGTATTTCTCACGGCTGTCCTTGAACGTCACCAAGGTAGAAAGAAAGGCCAAGAAACAAATAGTAGCAATCATACTGCTAAAACTGTTGAAATGCCTTATATTACTAATCCAATGAGAGAGATTTAAAATCAGCCAATTCATTGCATATAAACTACTAATCATCAGAATCTGAGATTTAAAGAAACTTCTTTTAAGATAATCTATTCTGAAATCAAAAATATCAATAACCTTTACCATAAAGAACAAGGATATTAAGTTGATACATGTCAGAAACAAGCCCATGTACTGAGCTACAAAATCATCTCCTAAAACAGATGAAATAATAACTGAAAAGAAAGTAGTAGAACTATCAATTGACAAACATAAAAAGAACGAAAGTAAGAAAGATTGATATTTTTTAATTTTTTCAACTCTACAAAAATACCAAACTATAAATAGAGGGAGAAAAAATGACAGTGCATATGATGGAAATGAGATTTCAAATGAAAACACATGCCCTAAAAAAGCAATTATAAACGGAATTATAATCTCAAGACCAAAGCAAACACCTACAAAAAAGTAAGTATGCTTAATTTTAGTGATTTTTGATAAAATCACTAAAAATGCAGCTACATTAATAAAAGGATGAACAATTAATCCTATTATTTCAAGTGACATAAATTTCTCCCCTAAACTTTAAAATTCTTATCTTCCAAAAATCCAATCCCATGGATTTGGAATACCTCTTATATCCCAAAAGGTTTGAACAAGTGAATTGCTATTTGCAGCAATTTGAAAAGAATAGATTTTCATAACTATCTCCTATCTTTTTATCTTGTAAGTCACCTTACATTTATCATTATAGAAAAATAGAAAGAGTTAGTGACAATTTTCCCTGAAATGTCATTTTTTATCCCCAAAATGACATTATACCAAAAAAATAGAAGAAAAAAACACGAAATATTGTAAAATACTTCGCATTTTTTTACCTTTCTGATCTCAGCAGGATTCGAACCTGCGACCGTTCGCTTAGAAGGCGAATGCTCTATCCAGCTGAGCTATGAGACCAATACTATCTCATTCTATCAGAAAATAGGATTGCCGTCAAGATTACTTATGATAAGGACTCCCCTGCTGAATCATAAAAGCTCGATAGATTTGCTCTATTAAAACAAGGCGCATCAGTTGATGAGGTAGCGTTAATTTGCCAAAACTCATCAGAAGATTTGCCCGTTTTTTTACTGCAGGAGATAAACCTAAACTTCCCCCAATAACAAAAGTGATATCAGAAAAGCCATGCACTGTAGTATCCATCATGAACTGACTAAACTTTTCTGACGGAAATTGCTTTCCTTCAATTGCCAAAGCAATAACAAATTCACGCTCATTGATTTTAGACAGAATTTTATTTCCTTCTTTTTCAAGAATCTGCTGATTTTCTAAATCACTAGCTTTATCAGGTGTTTTTTCATCCGCTAGCTCAACCATTTCCACCTTGCAGAATCGATTGAGACGCTTCATGTATTCAGCAATTCCATCCTTTAAATATTTTTCTTTCAGTTTTCCAACTGTTACAAGTTTTATTTTCATAAGTTTATTCTATCATATTCATCTATACTTCACACTTTATTAACAAGTAAAATTTATCTGGGAATCGGCTAATCTGTGTATTTTCTAATGCCTATCAACAGTTTTTCTAAGTTTTCCACAAGATGTGGAAAACTTAGAGGATTTAAGTTATAATTAAGTTTAGCTAACTATAATTTCATCAATTGTAATTCAAGGAGGAAAACATGAAAAACTCTTCAAATGCCATCAAAAAGGCTTTATTGCTTTTTGCAGTGTTAATTGTAGGTTTTATCGGCGGAAGTTTAGGGAATTATGTTACTACATTAGTAACTTCACGTGTAAAAATGAATGGAAATTCAACAACCAGTGTAACTACTTCATATAAAAACTCTACTGACATTTCAGAAGCTGTGAAAAAGGTTCAAAATGCCGTTGTTTCAGTAATTACTTATGCTGAATCTTCCAGCAGCGTTATCAATGATGAATCTTCCAACGATGAATCACAAATCTCCAGTGAAGGTTCTGGCGTAATTTATAAAAAAGATGGAAAATCAGCCTATCTGGTAACCAACACCCACGTTCTTAATGGATCAACCAATGTAGATATCTTACTAGCTGATGGAAACAAGGTTCCAGGTGAAGTAGTTGGATCAGATGTTTATTCAGATATCTCTGTTGTTAAAATTAGCTCTGAAAAAGTAACTGATGTCGCAGAATTTGGAGATTCTGGTTCTCTGACAGTTGGTGAAACAGCAATCGCCATCGGAAGCCCTCTTGGAACAGAATACGCTAACTCTGTCACACAAGGAATTATTTCTAGTTTAGGCAGAAACGTTACATTACAATCTGAAAATGGTGAAAATATTTCAACAACTGCACTGCAAACAGATGCTGCAATCAATCCTGGTAACTCTGGCGGTCCGCTGATTAACATCCAAGGACAAGTTATTGGGATTACTTCAAGTAAAATTTCAACAAATGGCCAAACCTCTGTTGAAGGGATGGGATTTGCGATTCCATCTAATGATGTCGTAAATATTATCAATCAACTTGAGAAAAATGGAACAGTCACACGTCCTGCTTTAGGAATTCAAATGATGGATTTATCTAATCTGACAACTTCTGATTTTTCTAAATTAAATCTTCCTTCTTCAGTGAAATCAGGTATTCTTGTTCGCTCTGTTCAGCAAGGAATGCCTGCTGATGGCAAACTTCAAAAAAATGATGTCATTACAAAAGTAGATAACACAGATGTGGAATCCACTAGTGACCTTCAGTCTGCTCTCTACAAGCATAGTATTGGAGATGAGGTAGAGATTACTTATTACCGAGATGGTAAATCTCAAACAGTCAAAATCAAACTCACTAAATCAACAAAAGAGTTAAGCTCAAATTAACTTATTTACAAGATTGTCAACACACCTTTACACAATCGTAAAGGTGTGTTATTCTATATACAAATGGAAAACTTTCAATATATTGCACTTAAAGACATTCGAACCAATCCTTATCAGCCTCGTAAACAATTTTCACAAAAAAAGATTGAGGAATTAGCGTCATCAATCAAAGAAAATGGTCTCATTCAGCCAATCATTCTTCGGAAATCTTCACTTTTTGGTTATGAAATTTTAGCAGGAGAACGGAGATTTAGAGCTGCCTCTTTTCTTGGCCTAGAAACAATCCCAGCTGTCGTAAAAGAATTATCTGATGATGAAATGCTGAAACAGGCTATTATCGAAAATCTTCAAAGAGAAGACTTGAATCCTATAGAAGAGGCTGAGTCTTATCAAAATTTGATTGACAAAGGCTTGACACATGATGAAATTGCTAAAATCATGGGAAAATCTAGACCCTATATCAGCAATATTGTCAGACTTTTACAGCTGGCTAAAGAAGTTCGCCAAGCTATCAAGGAAGAAGAGATATCTCAAGGACATGCTCGCCTGCTGGTCCCCTTAAAAGAAGAAGAACAGTTACTATGGCTGAACAAGATCTGTCGAGAAGATTTATCGGTTCGAGCAGTTGAAAAGCTTCTCCAGCAAAAAAAGAGTCTCAAAAAGAAACCTAATAAAGAACTGTTTGCTAAATCTGAAGAGGAAAAAATTAAAAAAATTCTCGGTCTGGAAGTTTCTATTCAGTTAAAAAGCCAGAGTAAAGGAAAGCTGATTATTCCTTTTGAAAGCGAAGAAGAATATCAAAGAATTATAAACAGTTTTAAATAAAACTGTTATTTTCTTTTTTTAAAATAACAAAATTATCCACTGTTAAATCAATTAGGAAGCCTATTAAAATAAGAAATTTTAGCTTTATTCACATTCTGTGGATAACTTCAGCTAACAATGTGAATTCTTTTCCAGTTCTTGTGGAAAACTTTGAACCTTTATGATAAAATAAGATGCGTATGAATCAGAAAATTATAGAAAAGGAGGGAAGTT